>NZ_JBFTNE010000149.1:0-14094 GCF_056397325.1 Cupriavidus sp. 05N39 | reverse complement strand
AAACTTGGCTGCCAGCACCGTAGCAATCGCGGCCGTCAGCGTGGTCTTGCCATGGTCAACGTGACCAATCGTGCCAACGTTCACGTGCGGCTTAGTCCGCTCGAACTTTTCCTTTGCCATTTTTCAGCTCCTAATCGAAACCAGTATGTCGTGTTCATAGTGCCGCCGCGCACAACGCGCGGCGGCGGATTTTTTTCTTACTTGCCGCGAGCCGTGATCACGGCGTCGGCTACGTTCTTCGGAGCTTCAGCGTAGTGCTTGAACTCCATCGTGTACGTAGCGCGGCCTTGCGTGGCCGAACGCAGCGAGGTCGAGTAGCCGAACATCTCTGCCAGCGGAACTTCCGCGCGCAGGATCTTGCCGCCGCCGACCATGTCGTCCATGCCCTGGATAATGCCGCGACGCGACGACAGGTCGCCCATCACGTTACCCATGAAGTCTTCCGGCGTTTCCACTTCCACGGCCATCATCGGCTCGAGCAGCACCGGGCTGGCGCGGCGCATACCTTCCTTGAAGCCCATGGAGCCGGCCATCTTGAACGCGTTTTCGTTCGAGTCCACATCGTGGTACGAACCGAAGAACAGCGTGACCTTGACGTCGACCACCGGGAAACCTGCCAGCACGCCGGCGTTCAGGGTTTCGGTAATGCCCTTGTCCACCGCGGGGATGTACTCGCGCGGCACCACGCCGCCCTTGATGGCGTCGACGAACTCGTAGCCCTTGCCCGGTTCCTGCGGCTCGAGCTTGAGYACCACGTGACCGTACTGGCCACGGCCGCCCGACTGCTTGACGAACTTGCCTTCGACTTCTTCGCAGACCTTGCGGATGGTTTCGCGGTAGGCAACCTGAGGCTTGCCCACGGTGGCTTCCACGCCGAATTCGCGCTTCATGCGGTCGACCAGAATTTCCAGGTGGAGCTCGCCCATGCCCGAAATGATGGTCTGGCCGGATTCTTCGTCGGTCTTGACGCGGAACGACGGATCTTCCTGTGCCAGGCGGTTCAGGGCGATGCCCATCTTCTCCTGGTCAGCCTTGGTCTTCGGCTCGACGGCCTGCGAAATCACCGGCTCCGGGAACACCATGCGTTCCAGGATGATGATGTGGTCCGGATCGCACAGCGTGTCGCCCGTGGTGGCTTCTTTCAGGCCAACCGCAGCGGCGATGTCGCCTGCCAGCACTTCCTTGATTTCTTCGCGCTGGTTGGCGTGCATCTGCAGAATCCGGCCCAGGCGTTCCTTCTTGCTCTTGACCGGGTTGTAGATGGTGTCGCCCGAATTGACCTTGCCCGAGTACACGCGGAAGAAGATCAGCTGGCCGACGAACGGGTCGGTCATGATCTTGAACGCCAGCGCGGAGAACTTTTCGTCGTCCGCAGCACGGCGCGACACTTCCTTGTCGTCATCGTCCACGCCGGTGACCGGCGGGATGTCGACCGGCGACGGCAGGAAGTCGATCACGGCGTCCAGCATACGCTGCACACCCTTGTTCTTGAACGCGGTGCCGCACAGCATCGGCTGGATTTCGCAGGCGATGGTACGGTCGCGCAGGCCCTTGATGATCTCGGCTTCGGACAGTTCGCCCTCTTCCAGATACTTGTTCATCAGTTCTTCGTTCGACTCGGCAGCTGCCTCGACCATCTTCTCGCGCCATTCGTTGCACGAGTCGGCCAGTTCAGCCGGGATGTCCACGTAGTCGAACTTGGTACCTTGGCTGGCCTCGTCCCAGATGATCGCTTTCATCTTGATGAGGTCGACCACACCCTTGAAGGTGTCTTCGGCGCCGATAGGCACGACGACGGGAACCGGGCTGGCCTTCAGGCGGGTCTTCAGCTGGTCGTAGACCTTGAAAAAGTTCGCGCCGGTACGGTCCATCTTGTTGACAAAGGCCAGGCGCGGAACGCCATACTTGTTAGCCTGACGCCACACGGTTTCCGACTGGGGCTGCACGCCACCCACTGCGCAGTAGACCATGCAAGCGCCGTCCAGCACGCGCATGGAACGCTCCACCTCGATGGTGAAGTCCACGTGGCCCGGGGTGTCGATGATGTTGATGCGGTGTTCCGGGTAATTGCCGGCCATGCCCTTCCAGAAGGCGGTGGTGGCAGCGGAGGTGATCGTGATGCCACGCTCCTGTTCCTGCTCCATCCAGTCCATCGTGGCGGCGCCATCATGCACTTCACCGATCTTGTGGTTCACACCGGTGTAGAACAGGATCCGCTCGGTCGTGGTGGTTTTACCCGCGTCAATGTGAGCCGAGATACCGATATTACGGTAGCGCTCAATGGGAGTCTTACGAGCCACTTTAATCCTCTATTCGTCCGTGAGACGCCGGCATCTCATTGCCAACGCCCGTAACACAAACGGGCGAGCGTGTCATTACACAGCCCGCCCGGCAACCAACCGCGTAACTCGCGCGCTTTAGAAGCGGAAGTGCGAGAACGCCTTGTTGGCTTCGGCCATGCGGTGCACTTCGTCGCGCTTCTTCATCGCGCCGCCGCGGCCTTCCGCTGCTTCCAGCAGCTCACCTGCCAGGCGCAGCGCCATCGACTTCTCGCTGCGTTTTTTCGCGGCCTCGCGCAACCAACGCATCGCCAATGCCAAACGACGCGACGGACGGACTTCGACCGGAACCTGATAGTTGGCGCCGCCCACGCGACGGCTCTTCACTTCGACCACCGGCTTCACGTTGTTGATGGCAACGGAAAACACTTCTACGGGGGCCTTGCCTGCCTTCTTTTCGATCTGGTCGAACGCGCCATAAACGATACGTTCGGCAACCGACTTCTTGCCGTCCAGCATCAGGACGTTCATGAACTTGGCAACTTCAACGTTACCGAATTTCGGATCGGGCAGGATATCCCGCTTGGGGACTTCACGACGACGTGGCATCTTCTTTCCTTTAGATTCAGTTGAGAGCGCGGCTATTTCCCGCTCTCCGGCCACCAACTAGCTTGCCTCTCATTCAGGCAAATTCGCCGGGTGACCACTTACTCGACGGCACGGCGCATAAACGCTCCGTTTTACCGCCGCCTGGTGACAGCACCATGACGCAACCGCCACAGGCCATCGTTTGTTGCTTCGGGCTTTATGCCCRGCTTGCCTGGCGTTAGCCTTAAGCAGCCTTCGGACGCTTCGCGCCGTACTTCGAACGTGCCTGGCGACGATCCTTCACGCCTTGCAAGTCCRGCGAGCCACGGACGATGTGGTAACGCACACCCGGCAAATCCTTCACACGGCCGCCGCGGATCAGCACGACCGAGTGTTCTTGCAGGTTGTGGCCTTCACCGCCGATGTACGAGATGACCTCGAAACCGTTGGTCAGGCGCACCTTGGCGACCTTACGCAGTGCCGAGTTCGGCTTCTTCGGCGTCGTGGTGTACACACGGGTGCACACGCCGCGACGCTGGGGGCAGTTCTCAAGCGCCGGGCTCTTGCTCTTGACGACTTCAGAGACGCGCGGCTTGCGAACCAGTTGGTTGATAGTTGGCATTGTTCAATCCAGCTTGGTTTTACGGAAAAACACCCCTGGGGCCACAAGCAATGGGCCGAAGAGGCAACGACGGGTTTTGGGCGGGAAAGGTGAGCGAGCGCTCTTGAGACGGACCTGTGGAGGAACAGACTGGCCAAAGAACGCGAGCTCGCCTGGGATCCCGCTGCGACCACACCACCAGAGCATCACACGACCCCCTTGGTGGGCTTGCCGATTGCGAACCGAAGGCCACAAATCTGACAGGCGAGCGAAATCCAAAGCCAAAAACTCGAATCTGCCATGCTAACAGCGGAGACGTAAACGGTCAAGCAGCTTCTGCCGCTTGCCGCTTGCCGCTTGCCGCTTGCCGCTTGCCGCTTGCCGCTTGCCGCTTGCCGCTTGCCGCTTGCCGCTTGATGCGCATCCGGGCATCAGAAGTCGGATACGGCACCCAGCGTTTCGAGGATGGCGTCGCCATAGCGCTCAAGCTTGGCGGCACCAATGCCAGGCACTTCGGCCATTGCTGTCAGCGACTCCGGTGCGCTGCGCGCCAGTTCGGCCAGTGTAGCGTCGTGGAAGATCACATAGGCCGGCACGCCGTGCTCGCGCGCCGTCTCGGTCCGCCACTTGCGCAGCGCCTCCCAGTTGGCCAGCGCCTCGGTGTCCATGCCGGCGGTATGGTCGGTACGGGTGYCGGTGCCGCGTGTGGACCGCTCGCCGCTCTTGGCTGGCTTGCTGGCCTGCCGGCGCAGCGTAATCTGCGTCTCGCCCTTGAGCACCGCGCGTGCGGACTCGCCCAACAGCAGCGCGCCGTGGCCGCCGTGGTCGATCATCAGCAGTCCGTGCGCAATCAGTTGACGGAAGATGGCATGCCATTCGGATACCGTCCGGTCCGCGCCGATGCCAAAGGTGGACACCTTGTCGTGCCCCCACTGCCGGATTTTTTCCGATGCGTTGCCACGCAGCACGTCGATCATGTGGGTGGCGCCGAAATGGATGCGGCTGGCCTGCGCGGTGCGGTAGACGCACGACAGCGCCATCTGCGCCTCGCGCGTCCCGTCCCACGTCGCGGGCGGCTCCAGGCAAGTGTCGCAATTGCCGCAAGGCGCGCTGGCCTCGTCGAAATACCCCAGGATGCGGACGCGCCGGCATCCGGCCGTCTCGCACAGCCCGAGCAGGGCGTCGAGCTTTGCGGACGAGACGCGCTTGTGCGCTTCATCCGCCTCGGACTCGTCGATCATGCGTTTTTGCTGGACCACGTCGCCGAGGCCATAGGCCATCCATGCGTTGGCCGGCAACCCGTCACGACCGGCGCGGCCGGTCTCCTGGTAGTAGCCTTCCATGCTCTTGGGCAGGTCCAGGTGAGCCACGAATCGCACGTCAGGCTTGTCGATCCCCATGCCGAAAGCGATGGTTGCCACCATGATCACGCCCTCTTCTTCGCGAAAACGGGCCTGGTGGTGCTGGCGCACGCCCGCATCCATGCCGGCATGGTATGGCAGCGCGTTGAGTCCCTGGCCGCTGAGATAGCTGGCCGTGTCCTCCACCTTCTTGCGCGACAGGCAATAGACGATGCCGCTGTCGTGGGTGCCGTCGGCGGCCAGGTGCTCGGCCTTGATAAAGGCCAGCAGCTGCTGGCGCGCATTGTCCTTCTCGACGATGCGATAGCGGATATTGGGCCGGTCGAAGCTGGAAATGAAGACGCGCGCATCGTGCAGCGCCAACCGCTCGACGATTTCCTCGCGCGTGACCGAATCCGCGGTAGCCGTCAGCGCAATGCGCGGCACCTGCGGGAAGCGCTCGTGCAGCACCGAGAGCTGGATGTACTCGGGGCGGAAATCATGCCCCCACTGCGACACGCAGTGCGCCTCATCAATGGCGAACACGCCGATACGGGTACGCTCGAGCAGGTCCTGGAAGCGCGGTGTCATCAGCCGCTCGGGCGCCACGTAGAGGATCTCGAGCCTGCCAGCGAGCAGGTCGCGCTCCACCGCCGAAGCCTCGGCGCCGCTGAGCGTCGAGTTCAGCACGGCCGCGCGCACGCCGGCCTCCGACAAGGCAGCGACCTGGTCCTGCATCAGCGCGATCAGCGGCGACACCACGATGCCGACCCCCTGGCCTGCCCGCTGCCGCATCAGCGCCGGAATCTGGTAACACAGCGACTTGCCGCCACCGGTGGGCATCAACACCAGGCAATCGCCACCGTCCGCCACGTGGTCGATGATCTCCGCCTGCCGGCCGCGGAAGGCGTGGTAGCCGAAAACATCCTTGAGAATCGCCAGGGCGCGCGACATATCTACAGCTTAAAAAAGAGGGTGGGACCGCGAAAGGCGTAACCATACCACCAAGGGGGCGGCCAACTGCTTCGTACCGTGACGAATGTTCCCTGAAACCTTTCGGCCGGCGCGGCGCCAGTGTGTTTGCCGGCAAAAATGCACACGATGAATAACAATGTCGAAACAAGGCACGGCAAAACAAAATCCAAAATATAGAAGCAGGCAAAAAAATGCCCGGCCACCAGGGCCGGGCATCTTCATGCAGCTTGCTGCAGGTTCAGGCTGGCAGTCTTAAACCGCGTCGCCCTCGCCTTCGGTCGTCGCCGGCACCACCGGCGGCTCGATGAAGAGCGACTGCTCTTCGTCGGAGATCGCCTGGGCGCGTTCGCGCTCGGCCGCCTCGCGCGCCTTGCGGGCGCGGTGGTAGGCCAGACCAGTACCAGCGGGGATCAGTCGGCCAACGATCACGTTTTCCTTCAGACCACGCAGGTCGTCGGTCTTGCCCATGATCGCGGCTTCGGTCAGCACGCGGGTGGTTTCCTGGAACGATGCCGCCGAGATGAAGCTGTCGGTGGACAGCGACGCCTTGGTGATACCGAGCAGCAGGTTTTCGTACGTGGCCGGACGCTTGCCTTCGGCGATCACGCGATCGTTCTCGTCGAGCAGTTCCGAACGCTCCACCTGTTCACCCGGGATGAACTTGGTGTCGCCCACATCCGAGATCTGCACGCGGCGCAGCATCTGGCGCACGATCACTTCGATGTGCTTGTCGTTGATCTTCACGCCCTGCAGACGGTACACGTCCTGCACTTCGTCGACGATGTAGTGCGCCAGTTCCTCGATGCCCTTCAGGCGCAGGATGTCGTGCGGGTCCGCCGGACCTTCCACGATCATTTCGCCCTTGTTCACCACCTGGCCATCGTGCACCAGGACTTGCTTTTCCTTGGTGATCAGGAACTCGTGGGCGTTGCCGTCCAGGTCCGTAATCACCAGGCGTTGCTTGCCCTTGGTGTCCTTGCCGAACGACGTGGTGCCGGTGACTTCCGCCAGCACGGCGGCGTCCTTCGGCGAACGCGCTTCGAACAGCTCGGCCACGCGCGGCAGACCCCCGGTAATGTCGCGGGTCTTTTGCGATTCGGTCGGGATACGTGCGAGCACTTCACCCACATGCACTTGCTGGCCGTCCTTCACGGTGATCAGCGCGCCGACCTGGAAGCCGATGGTCACGGAATGGTCCGTGCCCGGAATCTTCACTTCCTGGCCGTTGGCGTCGAGCAGCTTCACCTGCGGGCGCAGGCCCTTGGTGGCAGCCGTACGGCGCTTGGCATCGATCACCACGAGGGTCGACAGGCCGGTGACTTCGTCCATCTGCTTGGCGACGGTCACGCCTTCTTCGACGTTCTCGAACTTGGTCGTGCCGGTGTACTCCGACACGATCGGGCGCGTCAGCGCGTCCCACGTGGCCAGCTGCGTACCAGCCTTGATGGCCTGGCCGTCCTGCACCAGCAGCGTGGCGCCGTACGGGATCTTGTGACGCTCGCGCTCGCGGCCATGGTCGTCGGTGATCAGGGCTTCGCCGGAACGCGAGATGACGATCAGTTCGCCCTTCGCATTGGTGACGTAGCGCATGGTCGCCGTGAAACGCACGGTACCGGTTGCCTTCGCTTCCACGCTGGATGCCACTGCCGAACGCGATGCCGCGCCGCCGATGTGGAACGTACGCATGGTCAGCTGCGTGCCCGGCTCGCCGATCGACTGAGCGGCGATCACGCCAACCGCTTCGCCGGAGTTCACCAGCACGCCGCGGCCCAGGTCGCGGCCATAGCACATGCCGCACAGGCCGTAGCGCGTGTCGCACGACAGCGGGGTACGCACCTTCACTTCGTCCACGCCGATGGCGTCGATCATGTCGACCAGATCTTCGTCCAGCAGGGTGCCGGCCTCGATCGCGGTTTCCTGGGTTTCCGGGTTCACCACGTCGGTCACCGTCACACGGCCGAGAATACGGTCGCGCAGGGCTTCGATCACTTCACCACCCTCGACCAGGGCCTTCATGGCCACGCCGTTGGTCGTGCCGCAATCGTCTTCCACCACCACCAGATCCTGCGTCACATCGACCAGACGACGGGTCAGGTAACCCGAGTTSGCGGTCTTCAGTGCCGTATCCGCCAGGCCCTTACGSGCTCCGTGGGTGGAGATGAAGTACTGCAGAACGTTCAGGCCTTCACGGAAGTTCGCCGTAATCGGCGTTTCAATGATCGAGCCATCCGGCTTGGCCATCAGGCCCCGCATGCCGGCCAGCTGACGGATCTGCGCAGCGGAACCGCGCGCGCCCGAGTCGGCCATCATGTAAATCGAGTTGAACGAGTCTTGCTTGACGGTGTTGCCGTCACGGTCGACCACGTCCTCGTGCTGGAGCTGCTCCATCATCGCCTTGCCCACCTGGTCGCCGGCAGCGCCCCAGATGTCCACGACGTTGTTGTAGCGTTCCTGGTCGGTCACCAGGCCCGACATGTACTGCTTGTCGTATTCCTTGACCTTGGCAGCCGCGTCGGAAATGATCTTTTCCTTTTGCGGTGGCACCAGCATGTCGTCGATGGCGATCGAGATACCGGCGCGCGTTGCCAGGCGGAAACCCGACTGCAGCAGCTTGTCGGCGAAGATCACGGTTTCACGCAGACCGCACTTGCGGAACGCGGTGTTGATCAGGCGCGAGATTTCCTTCTTCTTCAGCGGCTTGTTCAGCACCGAGAAAGGCAGGCCCTTCGGCAGGATCTCGGACATGATCGCGCGGCCGACCGTGGTGGCCTGCAGCGTGATCTTGGGCGCGAAGCGGGCGTCGCCCACGGCGTCCTTGTCGACCAGTTCATACTCGGTGATACGCACGTTCACGCGGGAAGCCAGTTCGACTTCCTTGTTCTCGTAGGCGCGGATCACTTCGCTGATGTCGGCAAACGTCAGGCCTTCGCCCTTGCCGTTGATCTTGTCGCGGGTCGTGTAGTACAGACCCAGCACCACGTCTTGCGACGGCACGATCGACGGATCGCCGTTGGCCGGGAACAGCACGTTGTTGGAGGCCAGCATCAGGGTGCGGGCTTCCATCTGCGCTTCCAGCGACAGCGGGACGTGCACAGCCATCTGGTCACCGTCGAAGTCGGCGTTGAACGCCGCGCAGACGAGCGGGTGCAGCTGGATGGCCTTGCCTTCGATCAGCACCGGCTCGAACGCCTGGATACCCAGGCGGTGCAGCGTCGGTGCACGGTTCAGCATGACCGGATGCTCGCGGATCACCTCTTCGAGGATGTCCCACACCACCGCGGTCTGGCTTTCCACTTCCTTCTTCGCCGCCTTGATGGTGGTGGCGATGCCCATCGTTTCCAGCTTGTGGAAGATGAACGGCTTGAACAGCTCGAGCGCCATCAGCTTGGGCAGGCCGCACTGGTGCAGCTTGAGGGTCGGACCCACCACGATGACCGAACGGCCGGAGTAGTCGACGCGCTTGCCCAGCAAGTTCTGGCGGAAACGGCCGCCCTTGCCCTTGATCATKTCGGCCAGCGACTTCAGCGGACGCTTGTTGGCGCCCGTCATCGCCTTGCCGCGGCGACCGTTGTCCAGCAGCGAGTCAACCGCTTCCTGCAGCATGCGCTTTTCGTTGCGCACGATGATTTCAGGCGCCTTCAGTTCCAGCAGGCGCTTCAGGCGGTTGTTACGATTGATGACGCGGCGATACAGGTCGTTCAGGTCCGAGGTGGCGAAACGGCCGCCATCGAGCGGTACCAGCGGACGCAGTTCGGGCGGCAGCACCGGCAGCACTTCCAGGATCATCCATTCCGGCTTGATGCCCGAACGCTGGAACGCTTCAAGCACCTTCAGGCGCTTGGCGAATTTCTTGATCTTGGCTTCGGAACCAGTGGTCTGCAGCTCGGCGCGGATCGTTTCGATCTGCTTTTCAATGTCGATGCCGCGCAGCAGTTCACGGATGCCTTCGGCACCCATCATGGCCACGAATTCGCCTTCGCCGTACTCCTCGCACTTGGCGATGTAGTCGTCCTCGGACATGATCTGGCTCTTCTTGAGCGGGGTCATGCCGGGTTCGAGCACCACGAATGCTTCGAAATACAGGACGCGTTCGATATCGCGCAGCGTCATGTCGAGCACCATGCCCAGACGCGACGGCAGYGAYTTCAGGAACCARATGTGCGCGGTCGGSGCRGCCAGTTCRATGTGGCCCATGCGCTCACGRCGCACYTTRGYCWGSGTCACTTCAACGCCGCACTTCTCRCAGATCACRCCRCGGTGYTTCAGGCGCTTGTACTTGCCGCACAGGCACTCGTAGTCCTTGATCGGGCCAAAGATCTTGGCGCAGAACAGGCCATCGCGCTCGGGCTTGAAGGTCCGGTAGTTGATGGTTTCCGGCTTCTTCACTTCACCGTACGACCACGAACGAATCTTCTCCGGCGATGCCAGGCCGATCTTGATCGCGTCGAACTGCTCTTCCTGCTGAACCTGCTTAAAGAGATCGAGCAATGCTTTCATTGCAACTCCTTGTTTCGCCGCCAGCCCGACATCATGTCGGGCCCGCGGCATTCATCCTGTGGGAAAACCGTAGCGGGCATTCGGCGGGAGGTGGGCCATTGGCTATTGCCGGCCCCCCGCGCAATCTCAATCAGTAGCGATCGAGGTCGATGTCGATACCCAGCGAACGGATTTCCTTCACCAGCACGTTGAACGATTCCGGCATGCCGGCGTCGATCGAGTGCTCGCCCTTGACGATGTTCTCGTAGACCTTGGTCCGGCCGTTCACGTCATCGGACTTGACCGTCAGCATTTCCTGCAACACGTAGGAGGCGCCGTAAGCTTCCAGCGCCCACACTTCCATTTCACCGAAACGCTGGCCACCGAACTGCGCCTTACCACCCAGCGGCTGCTGGGTGACCAGCGAGTACGGACCGGTCGAACGGGCGTGCATCTTGTCGTCGACCAAGTGGTGCAGCTTCAGCATGTGCATCACGCCCAGCGTCACCGGACGCTCGAACGCTTCACCGGTACGGCCGTCGTGCAGCGTGACCTGTTGCTTGGAAGCGGTCAGGCCCATTTCCTTGGCAATCGCGTCCGGGTAGGCCAGGTCCAGCATGCGACGGATTTCGTCTTCATGCGCACCGTCAAACACCGGCGTAGCGAACGGCACACCCTTCTTCAGGTTGGTGGCCAGTTCCAGCACTTCGGCGTCGGACAGGCTGTCGAGGTCTTCCGGCTTGCCGCTCTCGTTGTAGATCTGAGCCAGCAACGGACGCAGTTCCTGCGCCTTCGCCTGTGCCTTGAGCATGGAACCGATGCGCTGGCCCAGACCGCGCGCAGCCCAGCCCAGGTGGGTTTCCAGAATCTGGCCCACATTCATCCGCGACGGCACGCCGAGCGGGTTCAGCACGATGTCGGCAGGCGTGCCGTCGGCCATGTAGGGCATGTCTTCGATCGGAACGATCTTCGACACAACGCCCTTGTTACCGTGACGGCCTGCCATCTTGTCGCCAGGCTGCAGGCGGCGCTTGACGGCCAGGTACACCTTGACCATCTTGATCACGCCCGGCGGCAGTTCGTCGCCTTGCGTGAGCTTCTTGCGCTTTTCTTCGAAGGCCAGGTCGAACTCGTGACGCTTCTGCTCGATGGCTTCCTTGACGGCTTCCAGCTGGGCAGCAACTTCCTCGTCGGCCGGACGGATGTCGAACCAGTGGTACTTGTCCAGGTCGGCCAGGTACTCGCGGGTCAGTTTGGCGCCCTTGGACAGCTTCTTCGGACCGCCGTTGACGGTCTTGTCGAGCAGCAGGCGCTCCAGACGCTGGAAGGCATCGCCTTCGACGATACGCAGCTGGTCGTTCAGGTCCAGGCGGTAGCGCTTCAGTTCGTCGTCGATGATCGACTGGGCACGCTTGTCGCGGGTCACGCCTTCGCGCGTAAAGACCTGGACGTCGATCACGATACCGCTCATGCCCGAGGGCACGCGCAGCGACGTATCCTTCACGTCCGAAGCCTTCTCGCCGAAGATCGCGCGCAGCAGCTTTTCTTCCGGGGTCAGCTGGGTCTCGCCCTTSGGCGTGACCTTGCCGACCAACACGTCGCCCGCTTCCACTTCGGCACCGATGTAGGTGATGCCGGACTCGTCCAGACGCGCCAGTTGCGCTTCGGCGAGGTTGGAGATGTCGCGGGTGATTTCTTCCGGTCCCAGCTTGGTGTCACGGGCGACGACCGACAGTTCCTCGATGTGGATCGAGGTGTAGCGGTCTTCGGCAACCACGCGTTCGGAGATCAGGATCGAATCTTCGAAGTTGTAGCCGTTCCACGGCATGAACGCCACCAGCATGTTCTGGCCGAGCGCGAGCTCGCCCAGGTCGGTCGAGGCGCCGTCGGCGATCACGTCGCCACGGGCGACGAAGTCGCCAACCTTGACCATCGGACGCTGGTTAATGTTGGTGTTCTGGTTCGAGCGCGTGTACTTGATCAGGTTGTAGATGTCCACGCCGACTTCGCCAGCAACGGCTTCATCGTCGTTCACACGGATCACGATACGCATCGCATCGACGTAGTCCACCACGCCGCCACGGGTTGCCTGCACGGCGGTACCCGAGTCGACCGCAACGGTACGCTCGATGCCGGTACCCACCAGCGGCTTGTCCGGACGCAGGCAAGGCACGGCCTGACGCTGCATGTTGGCGCCCATCAGTGCACGGTTCGCATCGTCGTGCTCGAGGAACGGCACCAGCGATGCCGCCGCGGACACGATCTGCGACGGCGCCACGTCGATGTACTGAACGCGGTCCGGCGTGACCATACGGGTTTCACGCTCGCTACCCTCACGCGACGACACCAGTTCGTCGATCAGGGTACCGTCGGTATCGACCGTCGCGTTGGCCTGCGCCACCACATACTTGCCTTCTTCGATGGCGGACAGGTAGTCGACCTGATCGGTCAGCTTGCTGTCGACCACCTTGCGGTACGGCGTTTCCAGGAAGCCGTATTCGTTCAGGGGTGCGTACAGTGCCAGCGAGTTGATCAGGCCAATGTTCGGACCTTCCGGCGTTTCGATCGGGCACACGCGGCCGTAGTGGGTCGGGTGCACGTCGCGGACTTCAAAGCCTGCGCGTTCGCGGGTTAGACCGCCCGGGCCCAGTGCGGAGACACGGCGCTTGTGCGTGATCTCGGACAACGGGTTGGTCTGGTCCATAAACTGCGACAGCTGCGACGAACCGAAGAACTCGCGGATCGCCGACGAAATCGGCTTCGAGTTGATCAGATCGTGCGGCATCAGGTTTTCGGTCTCGGCCTGGCCCAGACGTTCCTTGACGGCGCGCTCCACGCGCGATAGGCCGGCGCGGAACTGGTTTTCGGCTAGTTCGCCGACGCAACGCACGCGACGATTGCCCAGGTGATCGATGTCATCGACCTCGCCCTTGCCGTTGCGCAGGTTGACCAGGATCTTGATGGTCTCGAGGATGTCCTCGTCCTGCAGCACCATGCTGCCTTCGYCGCTCGGGCGGCCCAGGCGGCTGTTGACCTTCATGCGGCCAACGCGCGACAGGTCGTACGACTCTTCGCTGTAGAACAGGCGCTGGAACAGGGCTTCCACCGCGTCTTCGGTCGGCGGCTCGCCGGGACGCATCATGCGGTAGATGGCGATACGCGCAGCGGTCTGGTCGGCGGTGTCGTCCACGCGCAGCGTCTGCGACATGTACGGACCCTGGTCCAGATCGTTGGTGTACAGGGTCTGGATCTGCTTGACGCCGGCTTCGCGCAGGTTTTCCAGCACGGTTTCGGTCAGCTCGTCGTTGGCGTTGGCAATCACCTCGCCGGTATCCGGGTCGATGATGTTCTTCGCCAGTACGCGGCCGAGCAGGTAGTCTTCCGGCACGCTGATCAGCTTGGTACCGGCGGAATCCAGGTCACGGATGTGCTTGGCGTTGATCCGCTTGTCCTTCTCGACCACGACACGGCCGTCCTTGTCGGCAATGTCGAAACGCGCGACTTCGCCACGCAGGCGCTCGGGCACGAACTCCATCTGCGCGCCTTCCGACTGCAGCGTGAAGTTGTCGAACACGAAGAAGTGCGCGAGGATCTGCTCGGGCGTCAGGCCGATCGACTTCAGCAGGATCGTCACCGGCATCTTGCGGCGGCGATCGACGCGGAAGTACAGGATGTCCTTCGGGTCGAACTCGAAATCGAGCCACGAACCGCGGTAAGGAATGATACGTGCCGAGAACAGCAGCTTGCCCGAGCTGTGGGTCTTGCCCTTGTCGTGCTCGAAGAATACGCCAGGCGAGCGGTGGAGCTGGAATACGCCAGGCGAGCGGTGGAGCTG
>NZ_JBFTNE010000148.1:0-14129 GCF_056397325.1 Cupriavidus sp. 05N39 | reverse complement strand
GCCTTGTAGGCGGTGAGTTCGGCGCGGGTGGGGAGCTTGCCGTGCACCAGCAGGTGGGCGATCTCTTCGAACTCGCAGGTCTCGGCGATGTCGATGATGTCGTAGCCGCGGTAGTGCAGGTCGTTGCCGGTACGGCCGACCGAACACAGCGCGGTATTGCCGGCGGTCACGCCCGACAGGGCGACGGATTTCTTCGGCTTCGGGGCGGCGAGCGGTTGCGCTTCGGACATGGGGGAGTCTCCTTGGGGAATGCTGTGCTGACTGATGTTGCTTACGATCGTACTGCTGTGCAGTTGTGCTTACTTGGCCTTGCCCTGGGCAAACAGGGCATCCAGTTTTTGTTCGAAGTCGTGATAGCCAATGCTCTCGTACAGCTCGGCGCGCGTCTGCATGGTATCGACCACATTTTGCTGCGTGCCGTCGCGGCGGATTGCAGCGTACACGTTTTCGGCCGCCTTGTTCATGGCGCGGAAGGCCGACAGCGGGTAGAGGACCATCGACACACCGGCACCACCCAGTTCCCCGGTGGTGAACAGCGGCGTAGCGCCAAATTCGGTGATGTTGGCCAGCACCGGCACCTTCACGGCGTCGACGAACTTGCGGTACATGGCCAGGTCGGTCATGGCTTCGGGGAAGATGGCGTCGGCGCCGGCTTCCACGCAGGCCACGGCCCGCTCGATGGCCTTGTCCAGGCCTTCCACGGCCAGCGCGTCGGTGCGCGCCATGATGACAAAGTTCTCATCGGTGCGGGCATCGACCGCGGCCTTGATGCGGTCCACCATCTCGCCTTGCGAGACGATTTCCTTGCCCGGACGGTGGCCGCAGCGCTTGGCGCCGACCTGGTCTTCGATATGCATCGCGCCCGCGCCGAACTTGATCAACGACTTGGTGGTGCGGGCCACGTTGAAGGCCGATGCGCCGAAACCGGTGTCCACGTCCACCAGCAGCGGCAGGTCGCACACGTCGGTGATGCGGCGGACGTCGGTCAGCACGTCGTCCAGGTTGGRGATGCCCAGGTCAGGCAGGCCCAGCGAACCCGCGGCCACGCCGCCGCCCGACAGGTAGATGGCGCGGTAGCCTGCGCGCTTGGCCAGCAGCGCATGGTTGGCATTGATGGTGCCGACGACCTGCAGGGGGTGCTCATCGGCCAGGGCCTGGCGGAAGCGGGCGCCGGCGGAGCGGGCGAGGTCGGAAGTGGAGAAGGTCATGATGTTCGCTTTGGGAGTGGACGGGCTATTAGCGCAAGGGGTGTGCCAGGCGTGCCCGGCTACTTGCCCCGGGGAATCGCTGCGACCGCCGTGCAAGGCATCAGCCGTTGTCAGGCTTGGCCTGGCGGCGATCCGCAGCCATTTGCCGCGAGTCATTGCGATGAAACCGGTACGTGCGTGAAATTTCAGATTTGAAAGGATTGCATTTCAATATTGAAATGCACGTTGCCTGCGCGCACAATCTCAAGATTAGCTTGCTACTGGCAAGAGCACTGTTTTTTCCGCTCCCATGACGATTGGCCTTCCCGCTCCGATCAACGCCGCCGGCACCGGCAATGCCGCGCGCCCCCGCATCTGGGCCATCGGCATCAGCCGCCTGTCGCGCGCCTTTGCCGACCTGATCCCCGGCTATGCCGCCCAGGCGGAATTCCGCATCGTCGGCAAGGGCTACGCGGCCGCCGCCAGCGCCGTCGCACGCGAAGCGCGCGAGGGCCGGCTCGATGCCGTGGTGGCGGGTGGCTCCAACGGCGCCTACCTGCGCCAGCATGTCGATGTGCCCGTGGTGCTGGTCAAGGTGACTGGCTTCGATGTGATGAGCGCGCTGGCGACGGCGCGGCGCATCTCGCCGAAGGTGGCGCTGGTGACGCACGCGGCTACCTATCCGGAGGTGGACGAATTCGTGCGGACTTTCTCGCTGTCGATCCCGGCCTACACGTACCTGACCGAGGACGATGCCGCCGCCCGCGTGAAGGCCCTCAAGCAGGAGGGCGTGAAGGTGGTGGTGGGGCCCGGCATGGTGACCGACCTGGCGGACAAGATCGGCCTGATCGGCGTGTTCCTGTACTCCGGCAATTCGGTGCGGGGCGCGCTGGAGGATGTGATTGAAGCGGCCCGCCTGCGCCGCATCGAGTCGGGCCGGCGCGACTACGTGAACACCATCCTGGCTCACCTCAACGAAGGCGTGGCCGCGGTCGACGCGGAAGGGCGCATCCAGACCTACAACCCGGCCATGGAGCGCTTTCTCGGCACGGCGCCGGCCGCCGCCCTGGGCCGCAAGCTGCAAACGCTGGCTCCGGCGCTGTCGCTCGACGGCGTGATGCAAAGCGGCAGCAAGGAGCTGGAAGCCATCCACAAGCTCGGCGACAAGATGGTGGTGGTCAACCGCATCCCCATCGTGACCGAGAACGGCACCGCCGGCGCGGTGCTGACCTTGCAGGACGCCAATGCCATCCACCGGGTCGACCGCAACCTGCGCTCGCGCAGCCGCGCCCGGCCGGCCGGGGTGCGCTACAGCCTTGATGATCTCGCCGGCGCTTCCCCCGCCATGCATCACCTGCGCGAACTGGCGCGTCGCTATGCGGCGGTGGATTCCACCGTGCTGGTGGGCGGCGAAAGCGGCACCGGCAAGGAAGTGCTGGCGCAGGGCATGCACGACGCCAGCCCGCGCCGGGCGTTTCCCTTCGTCGCGGTCAATTGCGCCGCGTTCCCCGAAACCCTGCTGGAAAGCGAACTGTTCGGTTACGAAGAAGGCGCCTTTACCGGCGCGCGCCGCGGCGGCAAGGCGGGCCTGTTCGAATCCGCCCACAACGGCACGCTGTTCCTGGATGAAGTGGGCGATATGCCGCCCGCGCTGCAGACCCGCTTGCTGCGCGTGCTGCAGGAAAAGCAGGTGCTGCCGATCGGCGGCCTGGACGCGGTGCCGGTCAATGTGCGGGTGATCGCCGCCACGCACCGCAACCTGGGCGAACTGGTCCGGCAGGGCAGCTTCCGCCAGGATCTCTACTACCGCCTCAATATCCTGCGCATCGAGATGCCGCCGCTGCGCGAGCGCGCCGGCGACCTGCCCGAACTGGCGGAACTGCTGTACCGCCGTGCCCAGGAACGCCTGGGGCAGCCGGCGCCGCAGCCGCTGCCGCAAGCGGTGCGGGCAAGGCTGGCGGGCTATGCCTGGCCGGGCAATATCCGCGAGCTGGAAAACGTGACCGAGCGCATTGCCGTGCTGGTGGCGGGGCGCGAGCTGGCGCCCCGGGATTTGCTCGATGAATTGCAGGCGGCCGCGCCGGAGTTGTTTGGCACGGAGCCGCAGGGCGATCCTGCGCCGCTGGCCGGCGGCTTGCGGCGCGCGGCGGCCGGGGCGGCGGACGATGCGGCCGGGGCCGGCTCGCTCGCGGGCGTGGCCCGCGCGAGCCAGGCAGAGCATATACGGCGCGTGCTGGCGGAATGCGGGGGCAACCGCGCTGCCGCCTGTCATCAGTTGGGCATCAGCGCCACTACCCTGTGGCGGCGCCTGAAAGAGGCGCCGTAGCCATGCCAGGGCTCAGTGCCGTGCCACGAGGGGCTGCGGCGTCAGCCCCTTGGCCGCCAGCCAGTCCGCATTGAACAGGCGCCCGGCATACAGGTCGCCGCGGTCGCACAGCAGCGTAACGATGGTGTGGCCGGGCCCCATCTCGCGGGCCAGCCACGCCGCCGCCGCCACGTTGATGCCGGACGAACCGCCCAGCCATAAGCCTTCCTCGCGCAGCAGCCGGTAAACCGTGTCGACGCAGGACCGGTCGTCGATCCGGACCGCATCGTCGATCGGCGTGTCCGCCAGGTTGGCGGTGACCCGGCTGGAGCCGATGCCCTCGGTGATGGAGTTGCCCTCGGCCTTGACCTCGCGGTGCTTGACGAAGTGATACAGCCCGCTGCCGTGCGGATCGGCCAGCACGATGCGCACGGGCGGGTTGCGCTCCTTCTCCTTCAGGAAACGCGCGACGCCGGCCAGCGTGCCGCCCGTGCCGGTGGAACAGACAAAGGCATCGACCTTGCCGGCGGTGTCATGCCAGATTTCCGGGCCGGTGGTTTCGTAATGCGCCTGGCGGTTGGCCAGGTTGTCGAACTGGTTCGCCCAGATGGCGTTTTCCGTCTCCTGGGCCAGGCGCCCGGCCACCTTCTGGTAGTTGTTGGGGTCGGCATAGGGCGCCGCGGGCACCGGGCGCACCTCGGCGCCGAGCAGCCGCAGGCGGTCCATTTTTTCCGGGGACTGGGTGTCTGGGATCACCACGATGCATCGATAGCCGCGCGCGGAGCAGATATGGGCCAGGCCGATGCCGGTATTGCCGGCGGTGCCTTCCACCACCGTGCCGCCGGGCTTGAGCACGCCGCGCCGTTCCGCATCGCGGATGATGAAGAGCGCCGCGCGGTCCTTGACCGAACCGCCCGGATTGAGGAATTCCGCCTTGCCCAGGATTTCGCAGCCAGTCTCCGCGCTCAGTCCTGCCAGCCGGATCAGCGGCGTGTGGCCGATGGTGCCGACGAAACCATCCCTGACGTCCATGATGTACTCCGGGTGATGCGCTCCGGATGCGCTGGAGCGTCACTCAAAGTGATAGATCGGCGTTGGGGGAATAACAAGCCGTGCCGGAAAAACCGGATGGCCGACGGGTTCGGCTTCGGCCGGAAAAGCGGGTTTTGGGCCACTTCGGGATGGCGGCCCTTGGGCGGCCGTCAGGCAGCGTTCAGCCACCGGAAATTGATGTCACCCTCAAGAAATTCCTGCCGGGTGTCGTGAAAATCACGCACATATTCGCTGTTGAGATGCGATTCCAGCGCGTGCCTGGAATTCCACTCCATATAAAGCACAAACACCTCGGCATCCTCGGCGTCTTCTCCCACGTGGTAGCGCAGGCAACCGGGTTCCATGGCGCCGCGCAGGCGCAGCGCGGCCAGCTTGGCAACCAGGACTTCACGGCGGTGAGCCTTGGCGCGCGCAATTCCGACAAGCGTGTACGTTGTGGACATGGTGTGAACGGCAAGCGTGTGGCGCGCCATTGTAGCCGTGCTGCCGGTCCTTGGGCCGAATGCCCGAGGGCGCTGGCCGGATATTTGGGCGGGTTGACAAGTGGGCCCGAGGGTGATGGCGGGGTGCGGCGCCGGCACCGGTGGGCATAGCGGGTTCGCATGCGCCTCATGCGCCTCAGGTCCCGTATGCGCCAGCCGGCATGTGCGTCGCTAAGCCGCAACGCCCGGAACTCGTGGCCGAGATCAAGGCGGTGGCGGCGGTCCGTAAGCAAGCGGCACGTTTCCCGCGTTATGGCGTGGCTTGCCGTGTGATCACCTGCCCGTTGCGCGCCCCGCTGTGCGCGCCGTGCCGCCACGTAATGGCACCGTTGACGATCACGGTGTCGATGCCTTCGGCCGGTCGGGCAGGGGTTTCGTAGCTGGCGGCATCGCGCACGTTCGCGGCATCGAAGACGACGATATCGGCATGGTGGCCCACCTCCAGCGTGCCGCGTTGATRCAGGCCGAAGTTGCGCGCCGTCAGCCCGGTCATCTTCCACACCGCCGTCTCTAGCGGGAACAGCCCGATCTCGCGGCAGTAGTGGCCGAGTACGCGCGGGAAGGTGCCCCACAGGCGCGGATGCGGGCTTTCGCCGACAGGAATGCCGTCGGAGCCGATCATGGTTTCGTCGAACGCGAGGATGCGCTGGACATCGTTCTCGTCCATCAGGAAGTAGACCGCGCTGCCGGGCTGCAGGCGGCGCGCGGCCTCGTCCTTGGGCACGCCCCATTCCCTGGCAATGTCGTCGAGATCGCGGCCCGCGCATTCGGGGTGCGGCTGGCTGGCGGAGATCAGCACCCGGCCTTCGAGCATGCCGCGGTCGGTGCGGATCATGGTGGAGCCGGCCGTGTACGGGTAGCAGTCGAGCGAGACGCACTGGTGCTTCATGGTTTCACGGATGAATGGCAGCGTGACCTGGCTCTTGCCGAAATTTGCCGTGTTCTGCACCTTGTGGTGCGACACCACCACCGGCACGTCGAGCTCGCGGCCGATGCGGAAGGTTTCTTCCAGCGACTGCATGACATGGTCGGACTCGTCGCGCATATGCGTCACGTATAGCGCCTTGCGCGCGCTGAGCGGCCGGCAGACCTCGATGATCTCCTCGGTCGTCGCCTTGGCGGCGGGCGGGTAGAAGGTGCCGGTCGACAGGCCGATCGCGCCGGCCTGCATGGCTTCCTCGACCAGTGCCCGCATGGCAGCAATTTCCTCGGCATTGGCGGGCCGGTCGAGCGCTGGCATGGTGACCGCGCGCAGGGTCGAATGCCCGACCATCGCCGCCACGTTGACGGAGCTTGGCGTGGCGCGCAACGCGTCGAGATAAGCCGCGAAGGTGGTGAAGCGGCCCTCGGCCGGCGAGTCGATCAGGCTCAGCGGCATGGGCAGGTCCATGTCGGCGCGCAACGGGGCGGCACTGATGCCGCAATTGCCGGCAATCACGGTCGTTACGCCCTGCGAGATCTTGAAGGGCATGGTGGCCTGCGACAGCACGGCCTGGTCATCGTGCGTGTGCGCATCGATGAAGCCGGGCGCGACGATCTGGCCCGCCGCGTCCAGCGTCCGGTCGGCCGTGTGCCCGGTCAGGTTGCCGATCRCCGCGATGCGGCCGCCGCGCACGCCGATATCGGCGCTGAAGCGGGGTGCCTTGCTGCCGTCGATCACCGTGCCGCCAGCGATCAGCAGGTCGTAGTGCGTGGAATTGGGATCGGACATCGGATTCCTCATTTTGGTCTGCAGCGAGTCGGTCAGCGGAAATGGCAGGCCACCTGATGCCCACCGCCGGCGGATGGCCGTTCGGTGAGGGCGGGCGCCTGTTCCTTGCATACGGCTTGCGCCAGCGGGCAGCGTGTGTGAAAGCGGCAGCCCGCTGGCGGGTTGGCCGGGCTCGGCGGGTCGCCTTGCAGTAGCAGGCGCCGGGCCGGCGTGCGCGGATCGGGCACTGGCACCGCGGACAGCAGGATCTCGGTGTACGGGTGGCGCGGTGCGGAGAACAAGGTGTCGCGGCCGGCCAGTTCGACGATCTGGCCCAGGTACATCACGGCGACCCGGTGGCTGATGTGGCGCACCACCGCCAGGTCATGCGCGACGAACAGGTAGGCGATGCCGAACTCGGCCTGCAGGTCCATCAGCAGGTTGACCACCTGCGCCTGCACCGAGACGTCGAGCGCCGACACCGGTTCGTCGCAGACGATCAGCTTGGGGTTGAGCGCGAGCGCGCGTGCGATGCCCAGCCGCTGCCGCTGGCCGCCCGAGAATTCGTGCGGGAATTTCTTCGCGGCCTCCGGCCGCAGGCCGACCTTGCCGAACAGCCACTGCACGCGTTCGCTGCGCTCGGCGCGCGACTGCACGCCGAAATTGCGCAGCGGCTCGCTGACGATCTCGCCGGCTGTCAGGCGCGGGCTTAGCGAGGCATAGGGATCCTGGAAGATGATCTGCAGGTCGCGCCGGCGCAGCCGCATGGCGCTGGCCGGCAGGCCCACCAGTTCCTCGCCGTCGAGCTGCACCGAGCCCGAGGTAGGCTCGATCAGGCGCAGCACCGACTTGGCGGTGGTGGTCTTGCCGCAGCCGGATTCGCCGACCAGCGAGAGCGTTTCGCCGCGCTCGACGGTGAAGGACACGCCATCCACCGCCTGGATGGGCGGCTTGCGCGGCGCCAGCCAGCGCTGCGGCGCGACGTAGTGCTTTTTGAGCCGGTCGACCTTGAGCAGGGGCGATGGCGTTGCGGAGTTGGTGCTCATGCGATGGCTTCCTGGGCTTCCCGGGCTTGCTGGTTGCATTCGATACGGCCTTCCTCGACCGCGAAGCAGGCCACCGCATGGTCTGCGCCGTGGCGCGTGAGTTGCGGGATCTCGCGCGCGCAGCGCGTGTCGGCATGCGGGCAGCGCGCCGCGAAGGCGCAGCCCCGGCGCGCTTCCTGGGGCGATGGCACCAGGCCGGGGATTTCGGCCAGGCGCTGGCTGCTGGTATTCATCGAGGGCATCGAGGCCATCAGCGCGCGGGTATAGGGGTGCAGCGGGCGGTCGAACAGGTCGGTGACATCGGCTTCCTCGACCTTGCGCCCGGCGTACATCACGATCACCCGGTCGCAGCACTCCGCCACCACGCCGAGGTCGTGCGTGATCATCACCACGCCCATGCCAAGCTCTTTCTGCAGGCGGCGGATCAGGTCCAGGATCTGGGCCTGGATGGTCACGTCGAGCGCGGTGGTGGGCTCGTCGGCGATCAGCACTTCGGGGTTGCAGGCCAGCGCCAGCGCGATCATCACGCGCTGCCGCATGCCGCCGGACAGCTGGTGCGGATACTCGTTGACGCGGCGCTCGGGCTCGGGGATCTGCACCAGGCGCAGCATTTCCACCGCGCGCCGCATCGCGCCGGCACGGCTTGCACCCTGATGCAGGCGCACCGTCTCGGCGATCTGGCGGCCGATCGTGAGCACCGGGTTCAGCGAGGTCATCGGCTCCTGGAAGATCATCGAGATGCGGTTGCCGCGGATGCGGCGCATCTCGCGCTCGCTGATCTGCAGCAGGTCGGTGCCGCGCAGCCGCACGGCGCCGCGGATGCGCGCCGGCGGCGTCGGCAGCAGCCGCATGACCGACAGTGCCGTCACGCTCTTGCCGCAGCCCGACTCGCCAACCACGCCAAGGGTCTGGCCGGCGCATACCGTGTAGGAGACGCCGTCGACCGAGCGGGCGGGGCCGGTGAGCGTATCGAAATGGGTGTAAAGCTCGTCGACTTCGAGCAGCGGCTCGCCGGTGGCCATGGCGGCGCGGGACATCGTCATCGTCATGAATGCGCTCCCTGGTTCAGAGTTGCCGCGCCAGGCGCGGATCGAGCGCATCGCGCAAGCCGTCGCCCAGCAGGTTGATCGCCAGCACCGTCGCGGCCAGCAGGATGCCGGGGTACAGGATGATGTGGAAGGCCACGGCCACGAAGTTGCGGCCCTCGGCCATCATGTTGCCCCAGCTTGGCGTCTGCGCCGGGACGCCTACGCCGAGGAAAGACAGTGCCGCTTCGGTCAGCACGGCGGCGGCGGCCACGAACGTGGCCTGCACGATCAGGGGCGCCACCATATTGGGCACCACGTGGCGCGCCAGGATCACCGGCAGGCGGGTGCCTACCGCATGCGCCGCCTCGACGAAGAGCTGCTCGCGCAGGGTCAGCGCCAGCGAGCGCACCAGCCGCACCACGCGCGGAACCTCGGGGATGGTGATGGCGACGATCACGGCGGTCAGGCTGGCCTGCGTGACGGCCATCAGCGCGATCGCCAGCAAGATGCCGGGGATAGCCATCAGGCCGTCCATCACGCGCATCACGAAGGCATCGGCCCAGCGCACAAAGCCCGCGGTGAGGCCGAGCAGCACGCCGAGCACGGTCGCGAGCAGGCCGACCGAGAGGCCGACGATCATGGAGACGCGGCCGCCCCAGACCGCGCGGCTGAACACGTCGCGGCCCAGCGCGTCGGTGCCGAACCAGTGCTCGGCCGAGGGCGGCTGCATGCGCGCCAGCGGGTCGATGTCCTGGGGGTCGATGGTGGCAATCCAGGGCGCGCCGATGGAGAGCACGGCGATCGCGATCAGCAGCAGCGCGCCGATGATCAGCGTGGGATGCTTGCGCGCCCAGTGCCAGCGCGGCAGCACGAAGGGCGCGTCGTCGGCGGCCACCCCTTCGGGGGCGGCGCCTTCGGTCACGGGCAGGGAAGTGGTCATGTCAGCAGGTCTCGCGGCAAGGAAAGGCGCTCAGTACTTGATGCGCGGATCGAACAGCCGGTAGCTCAGGTCGATCATCAGGTTGATCAGCACGTACACGCCGGCCGAGATCAGCAGCACGCTCTGGATCACCGGGTAGTCGTGACGCTGTACCGAGTCGACCACCAGGCGGCCGACGCCGGGAATGGCGAACACGGTCTCGGTAACGACCACGCCGCCGATCAGCAGCGCGATGCCGACGCCGATCGTGGTGGCGATCGGGATCGCCGCGTTGCGCAGCGCATGGCCCAGCACCGGCAGCACGCCCAGGCCCTTGGCGCGCGCGGTGCGGATGTAGTCCTCGTGCAGCACTTCGAGCACGGTGGCGCGCGTCATGCGGGTCACCAGCGCGATATAGACCAGCGCCAGATTGATGCAGGGCAGCACCAGGCTGCGCAACCATTCGCCGGCGCCGTCGGCAAGGCGCGCGTAGCCCTGTACCGGGAACCACGGCAGCTGGATGGCGAAGGCATAAACCAGCAGGTAGCCCACCAGGAACACCGGCAGCGAGAAGGCCAGCACCGCGAACAGCATCACCAGCCGGTCGATCCAGCTGCCGGCGCGGTAGGCCGCCAGCGTGCCCAGCGGCACCGCGACCAGCAAGGTCAGCAGCATCGTCAGCGCGGCGATGGAGACGGTGGGCTCCAGGCGCTGCGCCAGCAACCGGGCCACCGGTACCTGGGTGAAGATCGAGGTGCCGAGATCGCCGGTGGCAAGCCGGCCGGTCCACAGCGCGAACTGCCGCCACAGCGGCTGGTCAAGGCCCAGCGCGCCGCGCAGCCTGGCGATGTCGTCGACCGTCGCGAGGTCGCCGGCGATCAGCGCCGCCGGGTCGCCCGGCGACAGGTGGATCAGCAGGAATACCACCACGGCTACCACCGCCATCACGGGTAGCGTCGCGGCCAGGCGTCTGAGCAGGTAGCCCATCGTCGTGTCTCCTCGGTGGGGTCGTTCTTCGTTCTCTTTCTTACTTGTCGAGCATCCAGACCGTGGGCATGCCGGCCCACAGCTTGTCGATGCCCTTGAGGCTGGCGCGCGCCGCGAAGGCCGCCGAGTACTGGCCGGCGTTCACGTAGGGCACGGCCTCATAGGCGCGCTTCTGGAACGCATCGAGCAGTTCCTTGCGCCTGGCCGGCACGGTCTCGCGGATCCAGGCTGTGCGCAGCTCGTCGAGCGGCTTGTCGCAGGGCCAGCCGGGCAGGCTGTTGCCGCAAGCGGCGCTGAGGTAGGCATTGGTGACCGGTGAATTCGAATCGAACTCGCCCGCCACGGTCACGTACATATTCCAGCCGCCGGCCTCGGGCGCGTCGCGCTTGGCGCGGCGCGCGCCGATGGAGGCCCAGTCCATGTTCTGCATGTCCACGTTCATGCCCATGCTGCGCATGGTCTGCGCCGCCATCAGGGCTTCGGCGTTGAGCTGGGGCACGTCGGTCGGTACCAGCACCACCACCTTCTCGCCCTTGTAGCCGGCCGCGCCCAGCAACTGCTTGGCGCGGGCCAGGTCGGCCTTGCGGTAGGGTTCGGCACCGGCCGACGTATCGTTGGCGCCGCCGCAGATGAAATAGGTGGCGCAGTAGTTCATGCGCATATCGAGCGGATACCCCATGGCCGCGGTGAAGCGGTCCTGGCTCACTGCCTGCAGGAAGGCCTGGCGTACCTTCGGGTTGTTGAAGGGCGGATGGAGCTGGTTCATCACCAGCACGCCCTGGTAGGCGCCGCCCGAGCCGATCTTGACGCTGGTGTCGGCACGCAGCGGGGCGATATAGTCGGGCGGCACCTGTTCGACCAGATCGACCTCGCCGCGCTTGAGCGCCGCGATGGCGCTGTTGGCGTCCGGCAGGTAGAGCCATTCGACGCGCTCGAACTGGCTCTTCTTGCTGCCGGCGAGACCGCTCGCCGGTTCGCTGCGCGCCACGTAGTGCGGGTTGCGCACGAATACCGCCTTGTTGCCCGGTACCCATTCGTCGCGCTTGAAGACGAAGGGGCCGGAGCCGATCACCTCGGGCAGCGGCGCGGTGGCTGGCATCCTGGCCAGGCGCTCGGGCAGGATCACCGGGGGAAATCCCGAGGGCTTGGCCAGCGCGTCGAGCACCATGCCAAAGGGCTCCTTGAGCGTCAGCGTGAAATTGCGCGCGTCGACGGCCTTCCACTCCGCGCCGGCATCGCCCATGGCGCGGCCCAGGCTGTCGCGCGCGCCCCAGCGCTGCAGCGATGCGACTGCGTCGGCGGCAGTGACGGGGCTGCCATCCGAGAATTTCAGGCCGGGGCGCAAGGTGAAGCTCCACTGCTTGCCGTCCTTCGAGCTGCTGTACTTCTCCACCATCTGGGGCTGCGGCTTGCCGCTTGCATCCTGCGCGAACAGCGTGTCGTACACCATGTAGCCGAAGTTGCGCGTGATGTAGGCCGTGGTAAAGGTCGGGTCGAGGATCTTCAGGTCGGCGTGCGCCACCACCTTGAGCGTCTTGGTCTGGGCCAGCACGGGAAGGCTGGCACCAGCCAGGGCGAGGGCGCTCGCCGCGAGGGCGGCGGACAGCGGGGCATTCAGTTTCATCTGCGAGTCTCCTTTGTCGTCGTTATCGTCGTTATCGTTGTAGACAGGCGGGCGGTGCTCAGGCCGCGGCGCTGTCGAGCGGCCACTTGGGACGGCGAACCTTGCGGTAGGGCAGCGTTGTGAGATCGAGCGTCACGGCACCGGGGGCGCCCGCGTAGATCACGTGCTTCGCCACCTTCGAGAACGACGCGTAGAAATGCTGCGAGGACTTGACCACGATGATCTTCTTGCGGGCAAGGTCGCATCCCAGCTGTGTGAAGAGGTCCGTGCCCATCGCCTGGTTGCGCAGCGTGATCAGCACGATGTCGATGCCGTTGGCTTCCACCAGCGCGCAGTCGCCCATCTGTACCGGGGTGTTCGACAAGCCGGTCATGACCATGTCGGCTTGCAGCGCCTTGACCGTGCAGTCCAGGTCCAGCGGATCGCCCGAGAGAGGGCTGATCTTGCCGCCGATTCGCATCGCCAGCCGCGCGCCGACGCCGGCGTCGAAGGCGATGCGCGCCGCGATCGGGTCCCACATCGGGCCGATCGCCGCGTTGCCGATGCCGCGCTCGATCATGCGGCGCAGGATGAAGGTGGAGTCGCTTGCCGCGCCGCCGCCCGGGTTGTCGGCGCCATCGGCCAGCACCACGGGTCCGCCGTCGAAGGCCAGCGCCTCGTCGAGCGCGGTGTCGATGTCCGGGTAGGGCACCGTGAGCGCCTCGCGCATGCCGATCAACTCATCGGCCAGCTGGCGGGCCAGCGCATCGGCCCTGGCCTGGTCGCCATCGGTGTAGACCAGCACCTTGGTGCCCATGCCCGGCACGTCGCCCCAGGAGAAGCCGTGCGCTATGGAGACCGACAGCACGCCGTCCCGGCCTTCCAGCGACTGGATGCGGTCCACGAAGCCGCGCGCGGGCTCGCGCGAGGTATGGACGGTGACGATCATCTCGCAGTCGACCACCGACGCCACCGGCCGGACCTTGCCTTCCACCTTGGCCGCGCACAGGTCGACCAGTTCCAGCGCGCGCTCCAGCACGTCGGTGTGCGGGTATTCCTTGAAGGCGATCAGCAGGTCGGCGTGCGCCACCATCTCCGGCGTCAGGTGGCTGTGCGGATCCAGCTCCGCGCCGATCACCACGCCGGGCCCGACCATGGCCCGCACGCGCTGCAGAAGGTCGCCCTCGCAGTCGTCGTAGCCCTCGGCCACCATCGCGCCGTGCAGGCCGAGCAGCACCATGTCCACCGGCAGTGCCGCGCGCAGGTCGGCCAGCAGTTCGTCGCGCAGGGTTTCGTAGGCATGGCGGGTGGTGGTGCCGCTGGGCTGCGCGCCGGCCACCATGCCTTCGGACAACTGCCAGCCGCGCTCCTTGCCACGCAGCCGGGCGGCCCACAGCGGGCCGGAGAAGAAGGTCATCTGGCCGGGATGCTGGCCGGCGGGGAAGTAGCCGCGGTCCCGGAAGGAAGCGAGGCCCGTCGGCATCGGCGCGAAGGTGTTGGTTTCGGTGGCGAGGGAGGCACTGAAGACACGCACGGTGGTGAACTCCTGGTTGGGCGGTTGGAGGACAGATGCGATTCAGGTCGATGCTGCAGCGCGGGCCCGTTCTCGGGTAAGCCCGGACGAGGCGGGAAGCGCGGGCGCCAGCGCGGCGCAGGTTTTGCCCCAGCGCCGCCAGTGTCCGGATGCCATGGCCGCCCTGGCCCGCGACCCGGATGACAGGACGCGAGTGCTTTGGAATGCGAGTGAGTGTATTCAAGAATTTGCGAATATGCAAATTGCGAATACGCAAATTTTCCACTAGAGTGAGCAGCATGGGATATGGGATGTA
>NZ_JBFTNE010000147.1:0-16843 GCF_056397325.1 Cupriavidus sp. 05N39 | reverse complement strand
CCACTTCTTTCTTATTGCCCAAAACTGAACAATGCTATATAGGCCTGTCGTCATAATCCCTATTGGAAGCATCCATAGATACGGGACTAATTCCTTATTCTTCAAAAAAGCGCCAAATTCCGGTCCGCCTAAAACCACGATGATGGTCGTGATTAGCGATATAGCTATCAGAAAGACTGTCGATAGCACAACTAAATTTGCGGCATCCTCGTCGGACTCTGCCAGAGGAATCGCCGCCTCCAGCCGCAAGCATGCTGCGACGGAAATAATTCCAAGCAAGGCGCTGTAAACGGCCAATGCGCTGAAGTCGCTTGGCGTGTATAGCCTTGTTAACAGTGGCAATGAAAGCACCGTGAGTGCCTGCGCAAGGCTGGTGCCGCCGGCCAATACCGTCACTGATCTAACAATTTTGTTTGATCTAATTATTTTAAATTTCTCTAGTATTGCACGGCTGGCGGCCATCGACGGAATTCCACTAACTCTTTGCGCAGGGTAGTACCACGTAGTTCATGCGGGCACTAACGATCTGACACCTCACAGTCTGGCGTCTACGTCACTCTTGGCTAATATTCCCTTCACGTCGTAGATGACACCGCGGTTATTAAGGAGCCCGCGAAGCGCGTTGATACCCAAAGTCTTGAACTCTTCATGGCCAACAGCTATAACCACGGCGTCATATTTCTCCGAATCTTGCAAGTCAGACTGGAGCTCGATGCCGTACTCCCTCCTGGCCTCCGTAAGATCAGCCCAGGGGTCGAAGACTTCCACTCGCGCGCCAAAAGCCCTTAATTCAGATACGAGATCTATTACACGGGTATTCCTCAAATCTGGGCAATTCTCTTTGAATGTAAAACCCAAAACCAATACTCTGGCACCAGAGATCGCATGGCCCTTTTTGATCATGAGCTTTACAACTTCGGACGCGATGTGCTGACCCATTGCATCGTTGATTCGACGGCAAGCGAGCAGGATATCCGGATAGTAGCCAACGGACTGAGCCTTCTGAATCAAATAATATGGATCCACGCCAATGCAGTGGCCTCCTACCAACCCTGCTCTAAATGGCAGAAAATTCCATTTGGTACCGGCGGCTTCCAAAACTTCGGTAGTGTCAATACCGAGTCGATGAAAAATCAGTGAGAATTCATTGATCAAGGCTATATTAGCGTCACGCTGGGTGTTCTCAATGACCTTAGAGGCTTCTGCGACCTTGATGCTGCTAGCCTTATGGGTTCCAGCATTAATAATCTGCCTGTACAACTGATCAACTACTTCCGCTATCTCAGGCGTGCTACCGCTAGTCACCTTCTTGATACCCGGCAGGCGGCGCTCCTTGTCACCTGGATTGATTCGCTCCGGACTATAGCCGCAGTAGAAGTCAACGTTAAATTTCTTGCCGCTAAATTTCTCCAGAACGGGCACGCATACTTCTTCGGTCGCGCCTGGATAAACGGTTGATTCATAAATCACGATTGCACCACTCGGCATGATTCGGCCGACTGCCTCGCTTGCTTTAATCAGTGGCGTCAGGTCTGGACGCTTCGTATCGTCAACCGGTGAATTTAGCTCCGCAATTCTTGACGTACTGATGTCATAACCGATGACTGGCGTTTTTTTGCCGAACTCGACGGCTAGCGGGAGACCAACGTAGCCGAGGCCGATAACGGCGATCTTATGGGTGCTAAGTATCATATGTAATTTATTAAACACAGGTATCAATTAACGATGATTTTTTGACCTACCACCCACTCCATATTCAACCCTCTATATATATATTTTATTTTAATTAATTCTAACTTCTTGCTTTTTCAATTTCGCTAGCATAGCCGTAGTAAGCATATCGATATCTACCATACTTCGATCCGTATCCGTAACGATATGCGCTTGCGTCCAAACCATTAAACACGACACCATTTACATCGGCGTTTGATTGCCGAAGTTGCTTGGTTGATTCTGATATTTCGCCTATGGTTGTCTTCTCAAAACGAGTGACAAGAAACACCGTACCGCACCGGGCGGCCAGAATGGCCGTGTCAGATACTGCGAGAACGGGTGGGGTATCTATCAAGATCAAGTCGTAGCCTTCACTCACCTCCTGCAACAAGGTCACCATGCGTTCGTTGAGCAGCAGCTCGGCGGGGTTGGGGGGCAGGACACCAGTGCTGAGGAAATCCAGGTTCTCAAAGACGTTGCGGTGTACGGCTTCATCGAAACCGATTCTTCCCACAAGCACATCGGAGAGGCCACGCTGCCGCTCTTGCCCGAAGTACTGATTGAGATAGCCTTTCCGCATGTCCGCATCGACCAGTAGCACGCGCTTCCCGCCGGAAGCCATCACCAGTGCCAGGTTTGCAGAGATGAAGGACTTCCCAACCCCCGGTGTAGGGCCGGTCAGCAACACGCGATTGTTGTCCGCATCTAGCATTGCAAACTGCAACGCGGTACGCAGGCTACGCAGGCTTTCAATGGATGGGTCATTGGGGTAGCGATCCGCCAGTAGGAACTTGCCGCGTTTACGAAGACGGATCTCTTCACTGAGTATCGCTTGCTGCTGCGCCCCACATAAAGGTCGTTGTTGACCTGCACATCACGCATGAGGCGCAGAGTGTCCTGCTCCACGTTGGGGAACGTCTTCATACGAGCTGCCATGCCACCCACTTTTGCGCTTAAGGTGGCAATCTGCTGATCCAGTGCCTGAATGCTCGGATGGGTCGCGGTAAACCGAGTCAGCAGTTCAGTACGTTTCTGCTTCAACTCAAGCAGGCTCGTTTCGGCAGTCACGCTCTCCTGCAGGAATGCTTTTCCTTCTTCGCTCAGGTTGAACGTATTGCGCTTGTTGCRCATCTCGTTGTACCTGACTTCAGCGCGCTCAAGCTCAGTCTTGAGCTGAGGGAGCAGGTCACCGAGAAAGACCAGGGACTTCTCTGCCTCGGCGGCTTTGCGCTTGATGTTCTGAGCGACATATTCGTCGCCGATATCATTAAGAATGCTGGCGGTAAGCTTCGGGTTGGTGCCATCCAGCGAGGCGCCGATGATGCCACTCTGCTTACCTTTCTCGGCAATCTTGAGTTGATCCTGGAGCTTCTCCAGCGTCTGCAATCGCGACGCACGTACCAGATTGAAGATGATGCCGGGCTTGGCCTTGAGGTCGGTCACCAGGAGGGAGAAACGTCCTGCATTCTGTTCCGCCTGCAGCAACTCCCCTACTCGGCCCTCCAACGGCTGGTCCAGGCTGTCTTGCTCGAGCCGGTAGCGGCCCTCGCCCAGCGCCACCAGGTTGAACTTCTCCCCTTCCAGGGAATCCGGCACATCGAAGCGATCGACGCTAATCGACTCTTTTGCCCACGCATAGCCGCCAAAGCCCAGCAAACCCGGTTCGGATAGTCCTTTCGCGCGGCTGGCAATCCACGCCCCGACAAATGGCAGGTATTTCGGCTTGGCGGATATGTAGAGGTGCAGGTTGTCCACGGCCTTTCCAACCACCATGCGCGAGCGAAGAATCTCGATCTCCGCGGTCGCCTCCGCCTTCACATCAAACAGACTGGACACGTCGCCCAACAGGCTCTTTGCGCTGTTCGGGTTGTCTTCGACCTGGACCAGAATATCTGCCTGGTACACCGGTCGGGCCAAAAATGCATACGCAACACCAAGCGCAAGCACCACGGCGGCAATCGTCACGATCAGCCAGCGGCTGGCGATCAACACGTCCAGATACCGAACGAGATCGATTTCGTCTTCCGGCGGTCCGGCAACAGCAACAGGGGGAGGATTCTGATTCATAAGCTCAACTGCGAATGCTGTTAACGGAGCGCCTGGATGCGCGGCACCCAAACTTCCACGCCACGCTGGATCAACTGCAGCGCGTTCTCAAAGGCGGGGAGCGCCTCGCGATATGGGTCCGGCACATCGAACCTGGCAAGTTCGCCAAGCCGGAATACCCGCCCCGTCGTCGCCGGATACTGTCGCTGGATCTCCTGCTTTTGCGGGTTGTCCATCACCAGGATCAAATCGGCTTGCGTGGCGATTGCGCGATTGAGCTGGCGCGCACGGTGGCCGGTAATGTCCAGGCCCAGGCCACTCATCAATGCAACCGCGTGCGGATCGGCCGGTTGGCCAACCAGCGCGCCCAACCCGGCCGACACGACATTCGCCTCGGGCAGCGCTTGCTTAAGCAGCGCTTCCGCCATCGGACTGCGGCAAATGTTGCCTATGCACACTACGAGCACGGTCTTGATCATTTGATCGTGTTCGCGGTGGAGTTGAAGAAGTTGCCGCTCGGGAGCAACTGGTTGATCACGCGGCTCCAGCGGACTACCCCGGCTGCGTCGACATACACGACGTCCTTGGGTTTCAGTTCGAACGATTCCGCCAGCGCCAGCGACACGGGCGACTTTCCGTCAAGGTGGAAGACTTCAGCTTCGCCGTCCACGTTCTTGCGAATCACATAGAGTTCCTTCGCATCGGCGGAAACGGGATTGACGCCGCCGGCTTCGCCAATCGCTTCATTCAGCGTGAGGCGGCCATTGCGCGGCAGAATCGTCGATGGCCGCACCACTTCGCCGGTGACAAACACCTTGCTGTCTTCGCGCTGTTCCACACGCACGATGTCGCCATTGCGCAGCATGACGCGTGCGGGGTCGATGCCTTGTTGCAGTAGCGCGGGCAGATTGACAAAGTAGTTCTTGCCGCTACGGGCAATGCGAATGCGGCTGTTGTCGCCGGTGGTGACATTGACGCCGCCGGCGCGATTGAGTGCTTCAACCAGCGTCATCGGCACGTCGTCGATGTTCTGCGGGCCGGGGGTCTTCACTTCGCCATCCAGGTACACGCGCTTGCTGCGGAAGGCGAGCACGCGCACGGTCACCTGGGGCATGTTGACGACGCCCTTCAATTGCTTGCTGAGCTCGCCACGGATCTGGTCCGGCGTTCTGCCGAGAACAGTGAGTACGCCTGCGTACGGAAACTGGATGGTGCCGGCGGGGCTGACCACGTATCCCGGTACGTTGGCTGCGCCACTATAGTTGGGAATCTCGTACGCGGATCCGATGGAGTAGGTCTGGGTGGGGAACACGAGTTCGGGGTGGTCCCACACGACGATGGAGAGGATGTCGCCAACGCCTGCCGTATAGGGCTCCGGCGTGCCAAACAGTTCGCTTACATCTGCGTTGGCCGGCGTGGCGGCGGCTTTCATCGCGCGCACCAGGGCGGGGGTGATGGGGGTGACTTTGGGTACGGTATTCGGATCTTCCGGATCAAGCGGGCGCTGCGGATCGAAGCGCATCCCCGGCGCCAATGCGCAGGATGCCAGCAACGGAATCATCCCCAGCAACAGTACCGCTCTACGGTAAGACAGAAGGCTTGAAAGCTTGAACACGTCTTGATAATTCCCTTGAAACCCGAAAGGTCCGCACTCCCGCCCGTCTCCTGGCCGGGGATTGCTGCGACGAAGCCGCTTATCCAACATGGCACACGTCGGTGCCTTTCCACTACCTGGGCGTGCCGGGCGGAGATGAACTTTGCGGCGATGACTTTGTGATGCGTGCGCTATTTCCTTGCACTGCATCACAGCGTTGAGCCCGGCGAAGTGTATGGCTCATGGGGGTCGCTCTTCAAGGCGGCGCGGGCGTTTTTGCCCTGTTTTCTATCCCCACTGAAGAGTGGACCCGACAAAGGGAGGGATGTCATCAGAAGCGGTGATGCAGAAGAATTCAGCTTGTTTTCATAGTGGAAAATTCCGTCATTTCCTGGGGTTTTGGTTCGCTTTTTTCGCTTCGGCTTTTCATTGCATATTTGCTGCGTTGTCCGGAATCTTCTTTGCGGGCGCGAAGAGATTTCTTGCGTTGCGGCGGATTCTTCCGCCATCCCTTTGCATGTTCGGAAAATCCGGCAATACGAATATTCCGGTACCCCCACAAGGGAGGGAAAGCGCGTAGCCGCGAGGACTGCCATGCTGACTCAATTCCGTGCGTGAAGGCGATCGCGTAAAGCGGGCAATTACCGATAGAGCCAGCGCTTTGCTTGCGGCCACTTGCACACGCATGCGGTACCTCACGAAAGTCGGAAGCACCATAAAAAAAAAGGGTGTAGGCGCGGGGAGTGCCTACACCCTATCGGGAATTAGCAAGGGGTCACGCTTGCTGATCTGGATTATTGAGGCGCGCGGTACCCGCTGTTACCCCGCTTAGGTAGGCCCCACGCTTAGGTGGGGAATGCACGGCGTCCAGGCCGCCCGAAGTGTCCGCGGATGGTCGATTCGGCAAGCCTGCGCGAGTGATTCCTACCAAGGCAGGGTACCGGTGCGGCGCTGTCGAAATCAGAATTCACCGGTGATTCATCACGGGTCAGGCATCTGTCCATCCGCGCTGGCCAATGCACGATTTTTTGCGTGGGCGCGCGTTGGAGATAACTGACGCAAACTCGAAGGGCAGAGGCGGATGCTGGATTTAACCGAGAAGCATATGGAGGCCGGGGCTACAGCATTCGGAGCGCGGGAGGCCTGGGTCGAGGCGCACCTGACGCCGTCGGGCTGGACATATGGCAGCTATAAGGATGAGGACGCACCCCCGGTCCTGGTCTCGACGCCCAGCGAGGCGGTGCTGACGGTCAGGCGACACTATATTGTTGGTGGCGGCGCCGCTCCCCGGAGGCTCAGCGAGGTCCGCACAACGCGCACGGACTCCACGCGAGAAATCATCCGCTTGCTGGAAACCTTCGGTGAGCCGCATTTCAATTTCAGGACGCTTCAGGTGCCGAGGGTACCCGGCGTTGGGTTGTGACAGGATTTTGACTCCAGCGCCGTGGGCAGTGCACAGTCCGAGGCTGGAGCGCCGTTCATGCCACCTCGGGCGGACACGGATCGTTCCTTGTATCTGCCCTGTTTTCCGCACCGCGCCGGAACGACAGCCTGGCCGCCATGCCACCGCTGACCGCCTGGCGACAGCGCGCCCGCCTCTAGCCCCGAAGGATGACAGGCTAGGTCAAACGGCGCATTGACAGTGCGCCGCCAGGGCCTAACATCGGCTTATTCCCACTCAATTGCCTCGCTGCAGCCAGATCCTGCCGAAAGCCGCAATGCAAGCGCCTTAACCGGCATACGTATACACTGCCGTTTTTTCGCTGGATACAGGCCCGGCAAAGCCGTGCCGAGGGCGGTGCCCGAACGGCCGATAGCAACGAAACAATAGCTGATAGAACAATGAAAGTTTCGACTACCAACGTCCTCAACATCCTGGAGCAGGACGAAATCGCCGCGGTGCGTGATCTGGCGCGCATGGTTTCGCACCCTCGGTCCTTCGTCCTGCTGCGGGCCGCCTTCGTGCTGATGGCCGTGGTGGCCGTGCTGTGTTTCGCGGCCGGTAGCTTCCAGTTGTCCGGCTTTGAGAACGTGGGGATCGGTGCGGCGATACTGGCCGCGCTGCTGTTCCTCGCCGAGCGCCGCTGGTTTGGCAACCGCGACGAGGTAGTGGTGCCGGCGGCGCAAGTCGATGCGCTGCGCACGCAGCTTCGCCCGGAGATGTTTGGCAAGCTGGAGGAAGTCGCAAAGCGCCTGACGCATGATGGCCCGGGGGACGGGATTATCCGGGTTCGCACTTTGTGGCAGTTCTTGTCGGAGTCCGTGGCAAGCGATACGCTCAAGCGCCGCAATGCGCGGCGCTCCCCCACCAAGGAATCGCGGACGGGCTGAGTCGCCTTACGCGCGCGGAGCGGCAAGGCCGCCCTCCCTTCGAGTCACCCTTTCCGCTCATACTGCCGGGATGCCGCCCCCCCCACGCGGCATCCCTTGACTTCCGGTCACTCGTTCTGTAATTTCTGTTTACACAGAAATTACAGAAACAACAGGTGACACGATGCGGATTTTGGTGGCGGGGGCTAGCGGGCTGGTGGGATCGGTTTTGGTGATCCGTTTGCTGGCCCAAGGGCATCACGTGGTGGCGCTGGCGCGGCGGCCCGGTGCGCTTGCGCGCCATCCCCGGCTGCACTGCATCGCGGGCGACCTGACTGCCTGGACCACGCCGGCGCATTGGCGCGCTGCCTTGCACGGCGTCGATGCCGTCCTCAATGCGGCAGGGATCTTCCGGGAAAGCGGGCGGCAACGCTTCCAGGCACTGCACGTGGATATGCCGCGCGCGCTGATGCTGGCTTGCGAGCAGGCTGGCGTGCGCCGCATGGTCCAGCTTTCCGCGCTCGGCGCGGCTCGCGATGCCGCTACCGCTTACTGGCGCAGCAAGGGCATGGCCGACCATGCCTTGCGGGGCAGCAAGCTGGACTGGTTGATCGTGCAGCCGTCGCTGGTATATGCGCCATCGGGCCGCAGCGCCACTTTGTTCCGGCGGCTGGCGGCACTTCCCGTGCTGCCGGTGCCGGCGGGTGCCGGGCATGTACAGCCCATCCATATCGACGACCTGGTGGCGCTGCTGGCCAATGCGCTCGGCGGGAACTGCGCGGGCCGGCGCACCGTGCCAGCGGTCGGCCCCGCCCGGCTCGGGGTTGCCGGCTGGCTTGGCGCTCTCAGGGCCGGCATGGGCCTGCGCCCGGCACGGTGGCTGCGCGTGCCGGGCTGGCTCGCTGGCCTGTGCGCGGCGGGCCTGGCGAGACTTCCGGGCGGCCTTGTCGACCGCGACAGCCTGCTCATGCTGCGCACCGACAACAGCGCCAGCCCGCGCGCTGCCGCCGCGCTGGCCGGGCGGCCCTTGCGCGCGCCGGCCACCTTTGCCTCACCCGCCGAGCGGCTGCCCTCCTTGCTGTACTGGTACTTGCGCCTCGCCAGGCTCGCCATTGCCGCTGTCTGGCTGGGCACCGCCTATGCCTGCTTCGCGGATCCGGCGGCCGGCGCGGCCTTGCTGCGCGATGCGGGCCTGCCGCCCGGCTGGCGCTTGCCGCTTGTCTGGTTCGGCGCCGGCCTGGACCTGGCGCTAGGTTTGCTGGTGCTGTGGCGGCCCACGCGCGCCGTGTGGGCGGCGCAACTGGCGCTGGTGCTTGGCTATACCGCGCTGATCACCTGGCTGGTGCCGGCGTGGTGGGCTCATCCCTTCGGGCCGGTCCTGAAGAACCTGCCGATGCTGGCCTGGTTCGTTTTCTTCCCCCAGATAGACCCCGATGCGCAGACCGAGGAGCAAGCATGACCTACCTGATCGTCAAGTGGCTGCACATCTTGTCCGCCACCTTTATGTTTGGCACGGGCTTTGGCACCGCCTTCTATATGTTCTTTGTCAATCGCAGCYGCAATGTGCAGGCCATGGCCGTGGTGACTCGCTGGGTGGTGCGCGCCGACACCTGGATCACCGCGCCCGCGGTGGTCTTCCAGCCGTTGAGCGGGCTTTACATGATGCACGCGGCGGGATACGCGCCATCGGCCTCCTGGTTGTGGATTTCCCTGTCGCTCTATGCGCTCGCGGGTGCTTGCTGGCTGCCGGTGCTGTGGCTGCAATGGCGGATGCGCGATATGGCCGGGCAGGCCGCGCTGGCATCGCACGGCGCGGCGGACACCCGCGCGCTTGCGGCGCGCTACTGGTTATATGAGCGGATCTGGGTAGCGCTGGGCTTTCCGGCCTTCGGCGGCCTGCTGGTGGTGTACTGGCTGATGGTAAGCAAGCCGGCCTGAGCATCGGGGCCATGGCGGCATTTGGCATGGACATGAACATGGGCAGGGTTGACCCCCAACCTCCGGCCGTCAGTCTTTGGTAGGATTACCGATCGTCACTGACGGACCATGCGCGCTGCCAATGCCCCAGATCGATCTGAGAACGACGGTCTTCCTTTCATCGGTCATGTCGGCCCTGATGTCGGTTGTCCTGCTATCGGCCTACTACAGTTTTCCGCGGACCATCAAGGGGATCGGGTACTGGGTGGCAGGCTCGCTGATCCTGGTCGTCACACCGGTGCTGTTCTGGTTGCGGGGTATCGTCCCGGACTGGCTCTCGATCGTGGTGGGCAACGCGCTGTTGCTCGGCGCCGTTGGCCTGTGGACGCTGGCGATACAGGCGTTCTACGGTCGGCCGCAAACGCGCAGCCTCGCGGCCGGGCTCACGGCGGTGGCGACCCTGCTGCTGGCCTGGTTCGCGCTTGCGGCCCCGAATTATGTGGCCCGGGTGGTCATCGCGACTTTCTTCGTGTCGATCTTCTACGCGATGCAGTGTGTCCTGATCCTGCGCCATGGCGAGCGGCATTTCAGTACCTACTTCTTTGGCGGCCTGATGGCCGCCCAGACGCTGGTGGTGATGGTGCGATTCGCGACCAGCCTGTTCGCCGGCCTGGCCGAGCAGACGCTCTTCGCCCCCGGCGACATCGTCCAGATCCTCTATCTCAGCGCCAACACGTTCATGGTCCTGGCGTTGTCGGTCGCCTTCATGCTGGTGATCACGCGGCGGCTGCATGTGGAACTCGACATCCTCTCCAGGACCGATCCACTGACGCAGTTGCTCAATCGCCGCGCGCTGTACGATGCCGGCCAGCGTGAGCTGGACCGGATGCAGGTGGATGGCGGAGAGATGGCCTTGCTGCTGATCGACCTGGACCACTTCAAGCGCGTCAACGACAGCCTGGGACATGCCGAAGGCGACCGGGTGCTGAAGGAGTTTTCGGCCATGCTCAAGCGCGAGTTGCCGGCCCATGCCTATCCCGGCCGCTTCGGCGGCGAGGAGTTCCTGGTGTTGCTGCCGCGTACCGGCATGGACGGCGCGCTGGCCCTGGCCGAGCGCCTGAGGTCGATGTCCGCCCGGTTTTTCGGCAGGCCTATTGCCGAGCTCACCATCAGCATCGGCGTGGCCTGCCTGGATAAGACGGAAACGCGCCTCGATGGCGCCATTGGCCGTGCCGACCTGGCACTCTACCGCGCCAAGAGCGCGGGCAGGAACCGGGTCGAGGCGGTGATGGAAGCCGCTTGAGCCGTTGCCTCCGGGGCGGGTCCGCTGGCCCCGCGCGTTAGTCCGGGATCATGCCGCAAGGCAGGTTGGCCACCGCGCCCGGGACCGGGGCGCCCGGAAGGCGACCCCGCGCGAAATCAGGCGAGCAGCCGGCCCAGCGTTGCCACCGCGATGGTTAGCGCGCCGAGCAGCAGGTTCAGGCCCACGGCCTGCCGGATGCGACCCAGCGCGGCGCCGCYGGCTTTCCAGTCCTGCGCGTCGACGGCGCGGCGGAGTGCGCCATACGGGCCAAAGTACACATAGGCAAAGATCGCGATCATGACCAGCCCAATGCCGGACATGGCATGCCAGTGCCTGGGCGCCGCGGCGAACCCGACCCCGGCAAGCATGGATATGCCGCTGATGGCGATCAGCGCGACCGCCACCCAGACCCAGGCCAGGAAGCGTGCGAATACCGCACGCCACAGGCGCAACCGCTGCGGCGGCTCGAGCAAGGTGCCCGCGGCCGGGCGCAGGCAGACATAGGCGAAGAACATGCCGCCCACCCACAGCGTGACGCCGGCGATATGCAGGAAATGGAGTACGGGATCGAGGGTCATTGGGGGAGGATTTCCTGCTGGCGGGCTGCGGCCGGGCTGGTGACTGTTGGGGGAATGCCGCATTTTAGCCTCCGAAGGCCACTTACGCCGGCGAAAGCCACCGACAAGGCACGTAAGTCCGAGCATCCCTGTCGGCAACGCGGGATTAATACCCCGCTTCTGCTAACCTACGAACCGGGTCAGTAGCCTGCGGTGGAGGACGGGCAGCCGGAACGGAAAGTGCCGGCAATCGGGCTAATCCGAAAACTCCAATAATAAGATACTCATGCGGCACTCCCTAAAGTACCGGGTGGCCTTGGCTACCGCAGTCGTGGTGACGTTCATCATCCTGGCGCGTGCGCTGTTCGCCCAGTATTACGCGTTCCAGAGCCTCAAGGCATTGCGGCAGGCGCAGCAAGAGACGTTGGTCAAGCTCGTCGCCGAACAGCTCGATGAAAAGTTCGAGTCGCGGGCTAACGCCTTGCGCCGCCTGGCTCGCCAGCTGGCGCCCATGCTGGGGCGCTCGCCCGCGGAGATGAAGCACTTCGCTGCCCAGGCCGTCTCCATCCCGGAAACCCTCAATGCCGTGTTCCTGGCGTGGCCCGACGGGAACATGGCGTTCAGCACCGCCGTTCCCGCCGGGCAACGCATCCACCTTTCGGACCGCGACTATTTCCGGGAAGTCGTCCGCGGTTCGGAGTTTGCCGTGTCCGACCTGCTGCGCGGGCGGATGAGCGATTCGCCCGGCGTCGTGCTGGCTGTCCCCTTGCTCGGCCCGGACGGGAAGTTGCTCGCGGTGGTTGGCGGGGCGTTGAATTTCACGGAAAGCAACTTCCTCGGCCAGCTGGCGCACAGCCGGGTTGGCCTGACCGGGAGCTATTGCCTGGTTTCCACCGGCGCCAACCCGCGTTACGCGATGCACCCGGACCCGTCGAAGGTGATGACCCCGGCCAAGGCGCTCGGCGAGGCCTGCGGCCTTGAAGCACCGCGTTCCGACTGGGAAGTCCTCAGCCCGACCCAACCTGTCGTGGCGCGTTACCTGCTCGAATCCAATGGCTGGGAGGTGGTGTCCGTCCTGCCTGCCAGCGAAGCCTACGCGCCCATCATCGAGGCCCGCCGCAAGACGATCATGGCCGCGGGACTCTCCCTCGTGATGGCCGCCCTGATGATGTGGGTCGTAATACGGCGCATGCTGGCGCCCCTGGAGCTGCTGCACCGCGTGGTGAGCGAGGTGCCCAAGGATCCGGCCGCACTGGCCTCGCTGCCCACCAGCCGCAACGACGAGATCGGCGAACTGGCCACCACGTTCGGCGCGGTCATGCGGCAGCTATCCGAACGCGAGGCCGCGCTCTCCGCCGCCAAGGATCGTGCCGCCGAGAGCGAGAAGCGCATCGAGGCCATTGCCAACCACGTGCCCGACTTCATCTCGTTCATCGACATGAACGAGCGCTACATCTTCGTCAACGAGGCCTATGCGCAGCGGTTTGGCCTGCCGGTGCGGCAGATCGTCGGCCTGACGGTGCGCGAGCTGTGGGGCACCCCGGCCTATATGGCATCGAAACCTTACCTGGAGCAGGCCTACCAGGGCACGTCGGTCACCTTCAGCCTCGAAGGCAAGGACGGCGCCGAGTATGTGGAAGTCACGTACCAGCCTGCATGGAATGACGGCCAGGACACGGTCCAGGGACTGTATATGTTCGCGCGGAACGTGACCATCGAGCGCCAGAAATTGCGCAGCCTGGAAGCGCAGACGCTGACGGATCACCTGACTGGCCTGCTCAACCGCAAGGGTTTCGACCGCCGCATGGCCGAGGCCATGACCCGCGCCAGCGCCGACCACATCAACGCAGCGCTCCTGCTGGTGGATGTCGACGATTTCAAGGCCATCAACGACACCTATGGCCATGCCGTTGGCGACCGGTTGCTGGCTGCGTTCGGCGAGCGCCTGACCGCGTGCGTGCGCACGGGCGATGCGGTGGCCCGGATCGGCGGCGACGAATTCGGCATCGTGCTGGACGAGGCGTTCAGTACGGCGACGCTGGAACGCATCGCCCAGGCCATCGTGCAAGCGGCAACGCGCGCGCATTTCATCGAAGGCCATACCATCGTGGCGACGGCCAGCGTGGGCATTGCCATTCATTACCCCGATGACGGCCAGACCACGAACGAGCTCTTCATGCGCGCCGACATGGCGCTCTACGAAGCCAAGCGTGGCGGCAAGGCCCGGTATACACCGCCCACGTCGAGCAGCCGGGCTTAGTCCGGCCTGGCATGGCTTGCCCCGGACGGCCGTCCCCGGCCACAATGCAGGCTGGCGGCGCAAGGGTGCCCGCCTTCAAGCCCGTATATCGAACCCGAGGATGACACCGTGACCGACCCGATCCTGATCCGCCCAGCCGAGCCAGGCGATTTCGAAGCATGGAAGGTGCTATGGGATGGCTACAACGCCTTCTATGGCCGCAAGGACGAAACAGCGCTGCCGGCCGAGATCACCCGCATGACCTGGTCGCGTTTCTTCGATGCCTACGAGCCCATGCACGCCCTGGTGGCGGAGCGCTCCGGGCAGTTGCTCGGGCTGGTGCATTACCTCTTTCATCGCAGCACCATCCAGATCGGCCCGAGCTGCTACCTGCAAGACCTCTTCACCACCGAGGCGGCGCGCGGCGCTGGCGTGGGCCGCGCGCTGATCGAAGCGGTCTACCAGCGCGCGGAGGCCGCCGGCGCCAGGCGAGTCTACTGGCAGACGCACGAAACCAATACGACGGCGATGAAACTCTACGACAAGGTCGCGGAGAAATCCGGATTCGTCGTTTATCGCAAGCCTGCCTGAGGCGGCAAGGGGTTGCTGGATGTCCGCGCGGGTCGGGCCGTCGCATTGATGCGTTGTTACCACGCCGCCGGACGCCTGGACCGCTCAGCACGGTTCCTTGCGGCACAGGCAGTAGATGAACTTCTGAACCGTCCCGAACGGCGTGTGGTGCTCCTCACGCTCCTGCCGGAGCAGCGTGAATGGCGCACCAAACTCGGCATGTAGCGCGTCAGCGCTGTAGCGCATGACAGGAAGACCGCTGCACTGCTCTGGCCCGTCCTCCGCGAAGGTCGCGACGATGACGCTGCCCCCGGGCTTGACTGCGCGCAACACGGCCCGGACGTAGGCTTCACGCTCCTCAAGCGTGGTCAGAAAGTGAAAGACCGCCCTGTCGTGCCAGACGTCGTAGGCGTGGATGGAAAGCTCCAGTTGCGTAACGTCGCCAACCAGCCACGAGACACGATTTGCACGCTCACCCAGGCGGGCCTTGGCCGCCGACAGCGCGGCGTCAGACAGGTCCAGTACGGTGAGGTTCGTATAGCCCTCGCCGACCAGGTCATCGACCAACGTGGAGGCGCCCCCGCCCACATCGATCATCGCCGCGTCCGGCGCCACACCCGTTTGCCGGATCAGTTCGACGGACTGGCGAGCATGCTCCTGGAACCAGCTCACGCTGGTCGGCCCCTTCGCCGTGTAGACCCGCTCCCAGTGTTCCTTGGATTGCATACGCCCCCTCACAGATGAAACATCGCTAAGTTGCAACCGTCGCAACTCCAACTTTCACTTTACACAAGGTGACTGGAACCAGGGTCACGGTCGGCGCGGAGACCGGGATCGGTTGCGTGCAAATTTCCGGAAATCCGCACCCAGAACCGCGATGACAGCCCATATAGCCGCTCGTCATAAGCCGGATAACAAAACTGTCTGCTGCAATGCGCAAACGCCGCGTTTGCAGGCCTGCTGCGGGCCTATCCTTTGGAGGCGGCTCGCTCGCACAGGAACAACCACCAACAGGAGGTGCAGCATGCTAAAGACAGTTATCTTGCTCGCAGTGGCCAGCGCGGCCCTCGGCTCGGCCGTGGCCTACGGGGGTGTGGGTCCGCGGGACAAATACACGGATGGTGCAAATACCATGGGACCTCGGGATCCCTATGGGGACGGCGCCCGGGTGATGGATCGCCGCGACGTGTTCTCCGATGGAGCCTGCACGGAGAGTGGCGCAACGCGGTGACTGGCCACCCATTATTGAGCATGATTGGGTAGGCATGGGCGCCTGAGGATGTGTGCCCATCTGTGTGCCTGTCTGTGTGCCTATCGCACCGTGCAGCCTTTGATAGCAAGAGCCCCTCGTTGACAGGGGCTCTCTCTTTGCACTCCTTGCTTCTGCCAGCAGCCGTCCTGGGTGTGCTGTTAGACGTTCCCGTTGTTTCAGGCCACGCCTGCCGGCCTGTCAGCGAGCCGGCACCGGCGCGAGGGATTCGTGCGTCGTGGCCGTGCGCTGCGCTGCCTTGTGCACCATGGTGTAGGCATAGTCCACGCCCATGCCGTAGGCGCCCGAGTGTTCCTTGACCAGCTTCATCACGGCATCGTAGGTGTCGCGGTGGGCCCAGTCGCGCTGCCATTCGAGCAGCACCTGCTGCCAGGTCACCGGCACCACGCCGGCCTGCACCATGCGCTGCATGGCGTAGTCGTGCGCTTCCTTGCTGGTGCCGCCCGAGGCGTCGGCCACCATGTAGATCTCGTAGTCGCTGTCGTGCATCGCGGACAAGGCGAAGGTGGTGTTGCAGACCTCGGTCCACAGGCCCGCGACGATGATTTTCTTGCGGCCGTTGGCGGCCAGCGCGTCGCGCACCTTCTGGTCGTCCCACGAGTTCATCGAGGTGCGCTCCAGCGTCTTCTGGTTGGGGAATACATCCAGCAGCTCGGGGTAGGTGAAGCCCGAGAACGACTCGCTCTCCACGGTGGTGATGGTGGTGGGGATGTTGAAGATCCTGGCGGCCTTGGCCAGCCCAACGGCATTGTTCTTCATCGCCTGGCGGTCCATCGACTGCACGCCGAAGGCCATCTGCGGCTGGTGGTCGATGAAGATCAGTTGGCTGTTCTGCGGGGTCAGCACTTCGAGCTTGGCGTTGGTCATGATCTCTTCCCTTTCTAGTCCACATGGTTGAATTATTTAGAACGTCGCGCTTTGCGGTGTTGCGCCGTCCATGGGTTGAACTTTAAGTGAGCGAAGAGGGTCGATGTGCTGAATTGGCAGGATAAGTTGTTCAATTTTATTGATGAATAATTGGCGTGCGCCGCGTCACTCCGGCTCAATGCCCGCCGCCTTGATCACCTTCGCCCATTTCTGCGTCTCGCTGCGGACGAAGGCTGCAAGTTCATCCGGCGTGGTGGGTGCAGGCTCGCCACCTGTGCGGCTGAAATACTCGGCGGCCCTGGAATCGGTAAGCCCCTTGCGCACCATCTGATTCATGCGTTCCACCACCGGCTTCGGGGTCGCGGCAGGAAAGAATGCCGCCGACCACGCCACCATTTCATATCCGGGTAGGCCGCTCTCCGCCATGGTCGGCACGTCCTTCAGCACGGGATGGCGC
>NZ_JBFTNE010000146.1:0-14635 GCF_056397325.1 Cupriavidus sp. 05N39 | reverse complement strand
CGTCCAACGCGTGCTCAACGGCGAAAGGGTCGAGTACGAGGTTGGAGCGACGCTTAACGGGAGTCGACGTGTCCTGCGCGGTGTGCTGGTGCCGCGTCGGGTCCACGATCAGGCGGCTGATGGGTACTACCTGCTGGTGCAGGATGTGACTGAGCGAACGGCATTGCTTGATCGCCTGCGGCATCAGGCGTTCCACGACGCGCTGACCGGCCTGCCTAACAGACGCTCGTTCCTCGAGAGGCTGGATGCGGCATGCGCAGCAAGCGGCGACGGTGTGGCTGCCATCATGTTTATCGACCTGGATGGCTTCAAGGCTGTCAACGATACATACGGGCATCAGTGCGGCGACGAAGTACTTGTTGAAGCCGCGCGCCGGATCAGCCGCTGCGTACGTGGCGGGGATCTGGTTGCGCGGCATGCAGGGGATGAGTTCACGTTGCTGCTGACCGGCCCTGCGTTCGATCGTGCTGCACTGGAGAAGATTGCACGCGCAATCCTGCGGACACTGAGCCAGCCCATAAGGTTCGGGGCGAACGTCGTCCAATTATCGGCGAGTATCGGCGTGCTACCGCACGACCAGGCAGCCTCATTGAGTGGCGAAGCCCTGTTACGCGCCGCGGATGCCGCAATGTATCGTGCGAAAGTCGCAGGCAAGGCGCGTATTGTCGTGCACGAGCTTAACGATTCACCGGTCGGGATGCGCGGTTGAGAACGAGGAACGTCGCTGATTCCGGAAAATGATGCTCGTCGCGTAGGCGATGCAGGATTAAGTAACTTCACGGTAGCGTGGTCGAAATAACCAGCGAGCCATTTCGCTGACCCAAGYGCCTACGCATGAAAATCCAGTAGAGTAAGGAGTCTGATCGCAAGCTCGCCTCGTACGGTGGGATCCAGCGGCGCGCCGCTTGCGACCACGTTCAAGACCGTCACCCTCGCGCCTATCCCTGCTGCCATGACAAAGCCCCCACGGTACATCTCCGGCGCGAAGCTGGACATTGAGGAAATCGTGCGGCGGGCGCGGCTGGTCAAGCCCGGCCTCTACATCATCGTGGACGCGGTACAGCACGCGCCGCACGGCCTGATCGACCTGCAGAAGACGCCCGTCGACGGGATCAACATCGCGCCGTACAAGTTCTTCGGCTGCCGGGGATCCGGCATTGCCTGGCTATCGGATCGCGCCTCGCTGCTGCCGCACCACAAACTGAACGGCAAGGCGCCTGGGTTCTGGAACCTGGGCAGTTCCGCGCCCTGGCAGTTCGCCGTGGTCTCTGAAATCGTCGATTACGTTTGCTGGCTCGGCGGCCTATCTGGCACGGTGGCAGATGGCGAGGGCGCTGCCCGCAGGACACTGTTCGAGCGCGGCATTAGCGTTCAGCGCCTCTCGCCTGTCATCGGGTCAAACACGTTTATCAGAAACTATGATATTTCGGATCAATAAACAGTATTAGACCTGATGCACCTTCCTGACTAGGCTTGCCTCACATTGAGTGCGACGGGGCCAGTCTGGACCAGTTTGGCCTGAGCCGCACACCGACGACCCAGGAGTCACGCCATGCCCAGGCAACCCGCCGAAACGACGAACAGCGCGCCGTAAGCCGCGCCATTGCCCGAAGGGGCGCTGACCCTGCGCAGCTGGCTGCGCCACCTCGGCAACATGGACCGGCTGGCAGCGATGCGCCGCGCGCGGTGCGCAGCCCGATGCAAGGGCAGGGGTAGCCAGGGCCGCCGCACCCGCATCAGGCGGCGGTGCCTGACACCCTCCGGATCTCCTCGGCCACGATCGCGATCAGCGCATCGGCTGCTGTGCTGAGCGGGCGCTGCGGATGGCTCACGCACACCAGGTGGCGCACGATGCGCGGCGCCAGGATGGGGTACATGCGCAGCCGGCCCTCGTCCACCGCGCGTTGCACCACGATGCGCGGCAGCACCGTGGCAAAGCGCGTGGCCTCGACGAACTGGACGATGGTGCCAAGGATGTCGATCTCGAACTTCGGCTGCAGGGTCACGTCTTCCAGTTGCGTGGCCGCATCCAGCACGCCGCGCAAGCCGTGGCGTTTGGTGGGCAGCACCAGTTCCAGCCCGGGCAGCTTGGTGAGTTCCACCGCTGCCGGCAGTTCCGGGCCATGCTCGGCGCTGGTAACCAGCACCATTTCCTCGTCATGAAGGGATTGCACATGGAGCGAGAGCTTGCCACGGGGCTTATGCACCACGGCCGCGTCGAGCTGGCCGGCGGAGACCAGGTCGATCAGCGTGGCGCTGAATCCGTCCGCCACCGATACCTCCACATTCGGGTAGCGCGCATTGAAGCGCACCAGCGACCCCACCAGCACGCTTTCCGTTTCGGAAGCCACCATACCGATGGAGATGCTGCCGGCCACCTGCTCCTCGCGTTGCATCAGTTGCTGCCGGGCGTTGGCGAGGTCCCGCGTGATCGGCAGGCACAGGCGGTACATCATGCGGCCGGCCGCTGTCGGCACCATCCCGTGCGGGATGCGATCGAACAGCTTCTGTCCGAACTCTTCTTCCAGCTTGGCGATCTGCATGCTGAGCGCCGGTTGCACGATATTCAGCCGCTTGGCCGCGCGCGTGACGGAGCCGTCTTCGAACAGCGCAATGAAGTACTGGATCTGTCTGAGGTCCATGCTAAGTGGGTCGATTCGGTATCAACGAATTTGTGTAACGGGACTGAGCGTATCAGCTTTTTTGCTGCGGCAGGTCTCGGAAAGCCTGGTCGATATATGGGGGAAACCCTTATCTTTGACGTGCTGTGAGGCAACATGTGCCTACTAAGGACCGCCCTGCATGGCATCATTAAAAATGATTAGCACAATCAAAAAACAATATTAGAACTAATACCATATTCTCACTAAGCTCCTGTTCAACGTTGCATGAACCGGCGGATTCGCCCACCGGGTCCGGCGCGCAGAACGGAGTCAGGAATGAGACAGAACGATGCTGGCGGCATGACCGGCACGACACTGGAGACAGCGGTAGCGGGCGTTCGCCCCGTGCCGCGTGGCATCTCCCCGTGCCGGCCCGCAATCCCCGCTAACCAGATGGACCGTGCCAGTTCCGCCACGCGGGAGGGCCGGTCATGAGCGACAAGCGCAGCCTGCCCGCCGCAGCGGCGGCTATCCACCTTGAATCCGCAGCGGCCGGCGCGGCCTCGCGCCAGCGTCACGTCGGCCGCTCGATGGAGCGGCTCGAGGACGCCGCGATCCTCACCGGCCGTGGCCGCTATGGCGACGACCTGGGCGTGAAGCCGGGCACCCTGCACGCCGCTATCGTGCGGTCCCCGCATGCGCATGCCGAACTTGGCACCATCGATGCCAGCGCGGCACTTGCCGCGCCGGGCGTGCATGGGGTGCTGACCGGCGCCGACCTGGCAGCCTGGTCGCGCCCCTTCGTGGTGGGGGTGAAGGCGCCGATGGAGCAATGGGCGCTGGCCACGGACCGCGTGCGCTATGTGGGCGAGCCGGTGGCCGTGGTAATGGCCGAGAGCCGTGCCCTGGCCGAAGACGCGCTCGACCTGGTGCGGGTGAATTACCGCGTGTTGCCGCCGGTGGTATCGATCGAGGCCGCGCTGGCCGACGATGCGCCCATCCTGCATCCCGGCGTAGGCGCCAATGTGGTGAGCGACCGCCACTTCCGCTACGGCGAGCCTGAAGCCGCCTTTGCCGCGGCTCCGCACCGGGTCACGCTGACCGCGCACTATCCGCGCAACACCTGCACGCCGATCGAATGCGGCGTGGTGATTGCCGAGTTCCTGCCCGGTGACGAAGGCTACGACGTCACCTCCAATTTCATGGGGCCGTTCTCGCTGCATGCGGTGATGGCGATGGCGCTCAAGGTGCCGGCCAACCGGCTGCGCCACAAGGCCCCGCGCGATTCCGGCGGCAGCTTTGGCGTGAAGCAGGCGGTGTTTCCTTACGCGGTGCTGATGTGCCTGGCGTCCCGCAAGGCCGGCGCACCGGTGAAGTGGGTGGAGGACCGGCTCGAGCATCTCAGCGCCGCCACCTCCGCCACCGCGCGGCTGTCCACGCTGGAAGCCGCGGTGGAGTCAGACGGCCGCATCAAAGCACTGGCCTATGACCAGATCGAAGACTGCGGAGGCTATCTGCGCGCGCCGGAGCCCGCTACCTTCTACCGCATGCATGGCTGCCTGACTGGCGCCTATGACATTCCCAACCTGCTGGTGCGCAACCGCGTGGTGATGACCAACAAGACGCCCACCGGCCTGGTGCGGGGCTTTGGCGGCCCGCAGGTGTATTTTGCGCTGGAGCGGCTGGTGCATCGCATCGCGACACAACTCGGGCTCGATCCACTCGATGTGTATCGCCGCAACTTTGTCGCCGCCGATGCCTTTCCCTATCGCGCCGCGGCGGGCGCGTTGCTGGACTCCGGCAACTACCAGCTGGCGCTGGCGCGCGCGCTGGAAGAAGGCGGCTACCACGAGCTGACGTGCCGCCGCGATGTCGCACGCGCCGAGGGCCGGCTCTATGGCATTGGCTTTGCCGCCATCGTCGAGCCCTCGGTGTCGAACATGGGCTATATCACCACCGCCATGCCCGCCGAGGCGCGCAAGAAAGCGGGGCCGAAGAACGGCGCCATCGCCAGCGCCACGGTCAGCGTCGACCTGCTCGGCGGCGTGGTGGTCACCATTGCCTCGACGCCGGCCGGGCAGGGCCATATGACAGTGTGCGCGCAGGTGGTGGCCGATGTGCTCGGCGTGAATCCGGCCGACGTGGTCGTGAACGTCGAGTTCGATACGCACAAGGATGCATGGTCGGTCGCCGCCGGCAACTACTCCAGCCGTTTCGCTGGCGCCGTGGCCGGCACAGTGCACCTGGCCGCCGAGCGGGTGCGCGACAAGTTGGCGCGCATCGTGGCACCGCAGTTCGGCTGCACGCCCGCCGAGGTGGTGTTCGAAGACGGCCGCATTGCCCGCAAAGGCGCGCCCGAATCTGGCCTGCCCTTCACGCGCGTGGCCAGCAATGCGCCGCACTGGTCACCGCAGCAGTTGCCGGCCGGAGAGGAGCCGGGCCTGCGCGAGACGGTGTTCTGGTCGCCGCCCAACCTGGAAGCGCCGGATGAGAACGACCGCATCAACACCTCGGCCGCCTACGGCTTTGCCTTCGACATGTGCGGCGTAGAGATCGACCGCGCCACGGGGCGCGTGCGCATCGACCGCTACGTGACCGCGCACGACGCCGGCACGCTGCTCAACCCGGCGCTGGCCGATGGCCAGATCCGCGGTGCCTTCGCCCAAGGGCTGGGCGCGGCGCTGATGGAAGAGTTCCGCTACGGCGCCGACGGCAGCTTCCAGTCCGGCACGCTGGCCGACTACCTGATGCCGACCACCTGCGAGGTGCCGGACCCGGTGATTGTGCACTTGGAAACGCCAAGCCCCTTCACGCCGCTCGGCGCCAAGGGCCTGGGCGAGGGCAACAACATGAGCACGCCGCCCTGCATCGCCAACGCGGTGGCCGACGCGCTCGGCGAGCAGGACATCCGCCTGCCGCTGACCCCGGCCAAGGTGATGGCCATGGTGGGCTTCGACGATCCGCCGCCGTCGCGCCCCGAGCTGCTCGAAGCGATGCGCGAGGCCGCCGTGCCCGCGGCCCGCAAGGGCAGCGGCAAGGCGCTCACCGCGCGCGGCTCAGTGGATCTGGATGCCACGCCCGAAGCCATCTTCGCCGTGCTGGTGGACCCGCAGGCACTGGCCAAGGTGGTGCCAGGCTGCCACGCGCTGGAGCGCACCGCCGAGAATCACTACCGCGCCGACGTGACGGTGGGGGTTGGCATGATCAAGGCCCGCTTCGAGGCGGAGATCGCACTGTCGGACCTCGATCCCCCGCGCCGGCTGCGGCTGGCAGGCGCAGGCATGTCCTCGCTGGGCAGTGCGCGCGGCGCCGGCCTGGTGGAGCTGGTCCCGCATGGCAGCGGCACGCGCCTGAGTTACGACTACGAGGCCGAGGTATCCGGCAAGGTCGCTGCCGTGGGCGGACGCATGCTGGAAGGCGCCGCCAAGGTGGTGCTGCGCCAGTTGTTTGAATCGCTCGGCCGCCAGGCCGCCGGCAAGCCGGTACGGCCGCAAGGCTGGCTTGCCCGCCTGCTGGCCCGTTTGGGAGTCCGTCGATGAAACCATCCGCTTTCGATTACCTGCGCGCCGAAACCACGCAGCAAGCGCTCGATGCGCTGGCCCGCGGCGCCGAGGGCGCGCGCGTGCTGGCCGGTGGCCAGTCGCTGATGGCGGTGCTCAACATGCGCCTGGCGGCGCCGCAACTGCTGATCGATATCTCGCGCACCGCCGAGCTGAACACGGTGCGGGTGGAAGACGCTCACCTGGTGGTGGGTGCCGCGGCCACGCAGGGCAGCGTCGAATGGCGCACCACGCTGGCCGACGAGGTGCCGCTGCTGGCCATGGCCTTTCCGCATATCTCGCATTTCCAGATCCGGAATCGCGGCACCGTGTGCGGCTCGGTCGCCCATGCCGACCCGAGCGCGGAATTGCCCCTGGTGCTGACCGCGCTGGGCGGCGAGGTGGTGTTGCGTTCAGCCCGCCGCCGCCGCGTGCTGCCTGCGGCCAGTTTCTTCCAGGGCATGTTGATGACGGCGCGCGAGCCCGACGAGCTGGTGGAGGCGGTGCGCTTTCCGCTGCGGCGCCCCGGCGCGCGCTACGGCTTTGCCGAGTTCTCCGCACGCCATGGCGATTTTGCGCTGGTGGCCTGCGCGGCCACCGTGACCGATGACGCCATCGCGCTGGCGGTTGGCGGCGTGGCGGACCGGCCGGTGCTGGAAACCTGGCCGCGCCTGCAGGGCAAGGACCTGGAGGAGGCCATCAACGATTTCAGTTGGAAACTGGGCGCGCAGGACGACGCCCATATCAGCGCGCAGTACCGCCGGCACCTTGTGCGGCAACTGGGCATGCGTGTGATCGAGGAGGCAAAATGAGCAAGACCACCAAGGGCGCCGTATCCGGCAAGCCCGCCGAGGTGATGCAGCGCCAGGAGCAACGCCGCATCACCCTGACCCTGAACGGCCGCGAGCGCAGCGGCTATTGCGAGCCGCGCGAGCTGTTGTCGGACTTCCTGCGCCACGAGCTCGGTGCCACCGGCACCCATGTGGGTTGCGAGCACGGCGTCTGCGGCGCATGCACGGTACGCGTCGACGGCGTTGCCGCGCGCTCGTGCCTGATGCTGGCGGTGCAGGCCGAGCACCGGGCCATCGATACCGTCGAAGGGCTGGCGCCGGCCGAGGGACTGGGCGATCTGCAAGAAGCCTTCCGCCGCCACCACGCGCTGCAGTGCGGCTTCTGCACGGCCGGCATTCTGATGTCGTGCGCGGACTACCTGGAGCGCGTGCCGGAACCCAGCGAAGCGCAGGTGCGCGACATGCTGTCCGGCCACCTGTGCCGCTGTACGGGCTACACCCCCATCGTGGCCGCCGTGCTCGACGTAGCCGCGATCCGTGCACGGGCTCGTTATGCTGCTGCCGGCGTAGATACCCAGGAGGCCTGCGATGCTTGATCTAGGCCGCACCTTCCTGCAAAGCGTGGAGCGCAGCCCGCACGCGCCCGCCATTGTCGACGGCGACCTGATGCTTACCTATGCGCAATGGTACGAGCGCATCCGGTGCGTGGCGTCCGGCCTGCGCGAGATCGGCCTGGCGCCGGGCGATCGCCTGCTGGCCGTTCTGCAAAACCGCTGGGAAATGGCGACGCTGCACTGGGCCTGCCAGTTCGCCGGCATCGTGATGGTGCCGCTGAACTGGCGTGCCAAGCCGGAGGAGCTCGATTACTGCGTGCAGGATGCCGGCGTCAAGGCGCTGGTGTTCGAGCCGGTCAGCGCCGATGCGGTGCTGGGCAGCCCGGCGGCGCAGGCCGTGCCCTGCATAGCGCTGGACTGCGCGGCTGGCGGCTCGATGTCCTTCGCTTCGCTGCTGGACAGCGTTGCGCTGCATGGCGGCCCGGTGGCAGAAGCGGGCGATGTCTCGCTGATGCTCTACACCTCGGGCACCACCGGCAAGCCCAAGGGCGTGCCGCGCCGCCACCAGCAGGAGCGTGCCGCGGCGCTGGCGCACGTGGCGCAGAACCTGTATCGCCATGGTGAGCGCACCCTTGGCGTGATGCCGCTCTACCACACCATGGGCGTACGCTCGCTGCTGGCAATGGCGCTGGTGGACGGCCTGTTCGTCTGCGTGCGGCGCTGGAACGCCGGGCAGGCGCTCAAGGAGATCGCCACCCACAGAATCAGCTGCCTGTACCTGGTGCCGACGCTATACCACGACCTGCTGGCCGATCCGGGGTTCGATGCCTCCGTCGTGCGCAGCGCGACCAAGCTCGGCTTTGCCGGCGCCTCGATGAGCGACGGCCTGCTGCGCCGCCTCGCGCAGGCCTTCGAGCCGGAGCTGTTCGTGAACCACTACGGCTCGTCGGAGGTGTACACCTTCAGCGTGGACCAGCGCGCCACCCGCAAGCCCGGCAGCGCCGGGCGCGCCGGTATCAACACGCGCCTGCGCGTGGTGCGCCTGGATGCCCGCTCACCCGACGATCTGGCGGCTACCGGCGAGGAAGGCCAGATCATCGCCGACCTGCGCGGCGACGAGGCCTTCGAGGGCTACTGGAACCGCGCCGACGCCAATGCAAAATCGCTGCGCGATGGCTGGTACTTCACCGGCGACACCGGCTACTTCGATGCCGAGGGCGACCTCTTCGTCAGCGGCCGGGTGGACGACATGATCATCAGCGGCGGCGAGAACATCTCCCCGGTCGATATCGAGTCGGTGCTGTCGCTGCATCCGGCGGTAGATGAGGTGGCGGTGGCCGGAGTGCCGGATCCGCGCTGGGGCCAGAAGGTGGTGGCTTTCGTCAAGCCGCGCGGCAACATCGACGCGCAAGCCCTGGATACCTACTGCCGCGGCTCTGACCTGGTCAATTTCAAGCGCCCGCGCGACTACGTCTTCGTGGCGGAGATTCCCAAGTCGCCGGTTGGCAAGATCCTGCGCCGCAAGCTGTCCGCCGGCGACTACGCGCTGGCCCCGCATTCCGTGAGCCCCGACCCTAATCCCAACCCCAACCAGGCAGCGGACGCCGCGCCTGTCGATACCATCAAGGAGTAAGACATGACCCAGGCAACCGAGATGATCCATCCCGACCAGCAGCGGCTCCAGCAACTCGACGGCTTCTCCGTGGAGATCGATGCCGGGCGCGAGCGTGCGGACATCATCCTGCACCGTCCACCCTACAACGTGATCGCCATGGCAGCGCGCGACCAGTTGCGCGCCGTCATTGAGGCGCTTGATGCCGACCATCGCGTGCGCGTGATCGTGCTGCGTTCGCAAGGCGAGCATTTTTCCAGCGGCGGCGATATCAAGGGCTTCCTGGAGGCATCGCCCGAGCATGTCTCGCAACTGGCCTGGAACGTGGCGGCACCGGCGCGCTGCAGCAAGCCGGTGATTGCCGCCAACCGCGGCTACTGCTTTGGCGTGGGCTTCGAGCTGTCCCTGGCGTGCGACTTCCGCATCGCCACCGAGACCACGCAGTACGCGCTGCCGGAGCAGAAGCTCGGCCAGATCCCCGGCTCGGGCGGCTCGGCGCGCCTGCAGAAGATGGTGGGCATCGGCCGCACCAAGGACATCGTGATGCGCTCGCGCCGCATCTCGGGCAAGCAGGCTTATGAGTGGGGCATCGCCGTGGAATGCGTGGCAGACGCCGAGCTGGAAGCCGCCACCGATGCGCTGGTCGACGAACTGCGCGGCTTCTCGCCGCTGGCGCAGCGCACCGCCAAGAAGCTGCTCAACGACACCGAGGACGCGCCGCTGTCGATCGCCATCGAGCTGGAAGGGCATTGCTATAGCCGCCTGCGCAGCTCGGACGATTTCCGCGAAGGCGTGGAAGCGTTCCACGGCAAGCGCAAGCCGGCGTTCCGCGGCAGCTGATGGCAATCGCGGGCGCGCCGGCAAGGCCGCTCGCATCCCGGACGAACTGACCGGATAACGATGCCCGCTGCCACGGGGCAAGCATCGCGGGGGGAGCGCTTGCCTGGCGGCAAGGCACCGCCCGCGCGCCAACCCTGCCGTAATGATCCAAGCAGAGATCCAAATCAAAGGAGACAACAATGGAAGCCGTAGCAAAGAAGAGTGCAGCGACGATCAGCGAGGCGCTGCCAGCGGCGAGCAATCGCCAGGTGTTTGGTGCCGTGGCGGCGTCGTGCATGGGATGGGCGCTGGACCTGTTCGACCTGTTCATCCTGCTGTTCGTGGCGCCCGTGATCGGCAGGCTGTTTTTTCCGTCGGAGCACGCCATGCTGTCGCTGGCGGCGGTGTATGCGTCGTTTGCCGTGACGCTGCTGATGCGGCCGCTCGGCTCGGCGATCTTCGGCTCTTATGCCGACCGCCACGGCCGCAAGGGGGCGATGGTAGTTGCCGTCACTGGCGTTGGCTTGTCCACGGCGGCGTTCGGCCTGCTGCCCACGGTGGGTCAGGTTGGGCTGCTTGCGCCAGCCTTGTTTATCCTGCTCCGGCTGGTGCAGGGTATCTTCGTTGGTGGCGTGGTGGCATCCACCCACACCATCGGTACCGAATCGGTGCCCCCATCCTGGCGCGGCGCCGTCTCCGGGCTGGTCGGTGGCGGTGGCGCGGGCATCGGGGCATTGCTGGCTTCCATTACCTACATGGCGATGACCGCGCTGTTTCCGGGGGAAGCGTTCGATGCCTGGGGTTGGCGCTGCATGTTCTTCTCCGGCATCATCAGCTCGTTGCTCGGCCTGTTCATCTTCAACTCGCTGGAGGAGTCTCCGCTGTGGAAGCAGTTGCAGGCGGCCAAGGGGCATGCCGCGCCGGTTGAGAACCCGCTGCGCGTGATCTTCTCCCGCCAGTACCGTGGCGTCCTCTTCGTCAACATCCTGCTCACCGTGGGCGGTGGCAGCGCCTACTACCTGACCTCCGGCTATCTGCCGACCTTCCTCAAGGTGGTGGTGAAGGCACCGGCTGGCGAGGCTGCCGCCATCCTGATGGCTAGCAGTTTGGGTGTGATCGTGGCATCGATTCTTGCCGGCCACCTCAGTACGATGATCGGCCGCAAGCGAGCCTTCCTGTTGATCGGCGCGCTGAACGTGATGGTGCTGCCGCTGCTCTACCAGTGGATGCCGGCGGCGCCGGACACCACCACGCTCGGCCTGTATGCCGTGGTGCTGGCCATGCTGGGCTGCAGCGGCTTTGCCCCGATCCTCATTTTCCTGAACGAACGGTTCCCCACCAGCATCCGTGCCACGGGGACCGGGCTGTCATGGAATATCGGATTTGCCGTCGGTGGCATGATGCCGACGTTTGCTTCGCTGTGCGCCAGCACCCCGGCCGAACTGCCCATGGTGCTGGGCATCTTCCTGGCGGTTGTCACCATCATCTACCTGGTGGGTGCGTTCATCGTTCCGGAGACGGCAGGGCGCCTTGGCGACAATGGAGCGTAGAGATCCAGCCCGGGCCGTCGCATAAAATCTCCGACAGGTGCTTGAAGGGGACGGCGAAAATGATGAGCTTGCTGGGGGAGGCCTCGGACGATGTTGTGTATGGACTAACTCTGGGGGGCAGGTGGTCGCGTTTTGTCGTCCGCTTGATAACAAGCGCAACACACGATGAATGACCGACTTGCATGCGGGGGCAGCATCATCCCCATGAAAGCCAGGGGGGGCGCGAGCGCATCCCAATGTTCGTAGCGGTGGCAAACGCGGCTAGAATGCAATGAGCCCATGGTTTGCGCACGTGCGATGCCTTTGGGTCCGAAGCGAACAGATGGCCCCAAACAAAATGGAACGACAGACTGACTCTTGTCCTCCCCGCCCGAAAGATGCCGGCGCCCGACGGCCCGCACCGCCTCACCTTGGTGACATGCTTGATAGCCTGAGCGACGGATTCATGTCGATAGACAGATCGTGGCGCTTCACCTATCTCAACCATACAGCTGAACGATACTTGCAGCAGGAGCGGCAAAACCTGCTGGGACGCGACATATGGCAGTGTTACCCGGACTTGGTGGACTCCGGCTACTACCGCGTCTATCAGCAGACGGCGGCAACTGGACTCCCCGGTCGGCATACTGACTATTACGCACCGCTCGGCACCTGGTTTGAGGCTCGCTCATTTGCCCACGACGATGGCATCACGGTACTCTTCCGCGACGTCACGCGCGAACACGAGCACGCGGCGCTGTTGGAGTTTGAAGCTAGTCACGACTATCTGACTGGTTTGCCCAACCGGCGCAAGTGCATGGAAGCGCTATCAGGCGCGGTCGCCGAGGCTGCTTCATCAGATTTTACGCATGCTGCTTCCCTGGCGGTGCTGTTTATTGACCTGGACCATTTCAAGGAAGTCAACGATGCGTTCGGTCATGCTGTCGGCGATGATCTGCTGCGCGGCTTTGCGAAAAGGCTACTCGCAATTCTCGCACCTGAATTTTTCGCCGCGCGCGTAGGGGGCGACGAGTTTGTTCTGCTGTTACGCGATACTACCGAAAAGGCGGCAGAAGCGTTCGCGCATGCGGTGCTCAGTGAGCTCGCAATGCCATTCGAGGCATGCGGAAGGTCAGTCTCCCTGTCGGCTAGCATTGGCATCGCGCTACTGAGAGAAGCGCCGGAATCAGCCGAGGCATTGCTGAGTCGTGCCGACACGGCCATGTACGCAGCGAAGTCATCTGGCCGATTTCAGGTGCGCGCGTACGATGGCGCACTCGACCGGGGCATGCGTGACCGCCTTGCCTTGCGCATGGATCTTCGTGAGGCGTTTGCCGCGAACCAGTTCGAGCTTCATTTCCAACCTCAGATAGCACTCGCGGATGCTTCCCCAATCGGTGCTGAGGCGCTTCTTCGCTGGCGTCATCCTGAACGAGGATTGCTGATGCCATACGCATTCCTGGATGTGCTACTTGAGTCCCCATATGAAGGCGCCCTCGTCGAATGGCTGCTCAATGCAGTTTGCCGGCATATCGGTACCTGGCGACGGCTGGGTGTGTCCATACCGCGGATCGGCCTCAATCTGTCGGCTCGGCAACTTCTCTGTGGGGGACTGACAGACATGATTCTCCGTATCGCGAGGGCATACGACGTCTCCCCCGCAATGCTCGACATTGAAGTCACGGAGGACAGTCTGGTGAGCGATATCGAAAAGGCAACGTCCGTTCTTGCCGCGCTGAAGCTAGCCGGCATATCCACATCGCTGGACGACTTCGGCTCTGGATACTCCAGTCTCGGCTATCTGGTCCGACTGCCCATCGATACTCTGAAGATCGACAAGTCGTTTGTTCGAGCGCTGGTCGATTCGGAGAAGGCGTCGGCGATCATCCGAAGCATTGTCGGTCTCGCTCGTTCGCTGGGAATGAAAACAATCGCGGAAGGCGTCGAGTGCCAACGCCAGGCGGCGGAGTTGAAGGATGCCGGATGCGATGCCATTCAGGGCTATCTAGTCAGCCGCCCGCTTGACTCGGAGGCCTTTGCGGAATTCATGCTGCGTGTGTGATAGCGCCAAACGGACATTGTTTGCGGGCCGTTGGCGCGGTGAGAGTCGCCAGCGTGAATTGATCAGCCCGATCCCTGACGCTTCACCTTGGCTGGAGGCGTCACTTCTTGGAGGGGCCTGCCATGTGCGAGGTCACCTTGATTGGCATGGATCTCGGAAAACATGCCTTTCCTTTGCATGCCCAGGATCGCGGCAGGCACGAAGCGCTACTATCTGGCGGTGCTGCAGCGCAAGCCAAGGGCGCTGCGCAATGGCGCACCGTTCGGCGAACTGCCGGAGGGCTTCATTGAATGGCTGCAACCCACTCCGATCATCCTCCTATGAAATCCCGATCAGTATTACCCAGATGGAGTCGTTTCTATATCCTGGATGCGGAGAACCGGCCTGTCCAGGTGTTGGACCAGGACGAGTGGTCGCGCTGGATGGCTGAAAACGAACTGATCTTCCGCCGCACGCTGATGGAAGACTGCGGCGTCGTGGTCACTACCCGTTTCCGCGGGGTGTCAGAGCCAGCACCTAAGGACACACCGCTGTTCGTGACTCGTGTTGTTGGGAAGGTGGCGGAAGAAAACGAGAGCTACGGAGCCTGCACGCTTGAAGAGGCGCTGGAGCAACATGAACAGCTAGTGCAGAAGCTCATTCGCGCATTGCGCGCCGCTCATCGCTAGATTGAGCCAGGATGTGAAACGGCGCGAAGGTGTTCGGAATCCGTCTCCGCTTGCCTCAACGCATTCCTGCCGCCCATGGCAAAACGGCGCACCTGAGCGGTACGCCGTTGGAAAATTCACAATCTCGTTGGAAATTCCGCGTCATGAAACGGGGTGTTTTCCGTAAGCTCTTGCCCCCGGCGGAAATAAGAGGAAGGCCAGCAGGGGAGCTAGCCCTAACGCGTCCACCCAATCCGGTGACGTTCCTGCGTGGCCTCATGCCGCGCATCGTCTTCGGTGTGCAGGTAGGCGCTGGTGGTCGATATGGAAGCGTGCCCGAAATTGTCCCGCACGAAACGCAGGTCCACCTGCTGGTCGGTCATGTGCGACCCCGCGGTATGGCGCAGCCAGTGCGCCGAGGCGCTGGCGAGCACCGCGGCCCGGCTTTCCCACTCGGGGCCGCGCGCGCGCAGGCGCGC
>NZ_JBFTNE010000145.1:0-14743 GCF_056397325.1 Cupriavidus sp. 05N39 | reverse complement strand
CCTTAAGGCGATGCTCAGACATGGCCCCCTCTTTTCCGCTCTTTTTGCCTGCCGACGAGGCGCCCCATACGGCCTGGTACACCTTGACGGCTCGCTTCGCATCGCTTGGGGGGCTCGCTTCGCATCGCTCTTATTCTTTGCGCCGGTTGGCTCCCTCTCCCGCTTTGTTTCTCACGCTGGCGCGCTTTCCATCTCCCGCAGCCTGAACCGCTGTATCTTCCCCGTGGCTGTCTTCGGCAGCGCGTCCATGAACTCGATGATGCGAGGGTATTTGTATGGCGCCAGCCGTTCCTTGACGAAGGCTTTCAGCTCCGTCTCGCTCACCTGCGCGCCGGGTTTGAGCACCACGAAGGCTTTGGTCTTGGTGAGGCCCGCTTCGTCGGGGACGCCGATCACGGCGGCTTCGAGCACCGAGGGGTGCACCATCAGCGTGGCTTCCACTTCGAAGGGGGATACATAGATGCCGCTGACTTTGAGCATGTCGTCGCTGCGGCCAGCGTAGCTGTAGCTGCCGTCGGCGTTGCGTACGTATTTGTCGCCGCTCTTGGTCCAGCCGCCGCGGAAGGTCTCGCGCGATTTCTCGCGGTTGCCCCAGTACATCAGCGCCGCGCTCGGGCCCTGGATATAGAGGTCGCCGACGTCGCCGTCGGGCACCGGCCGGCCGTCTTCGTCGCGCAGTTCGACCACATAGCCGGGTACCGGCCAGCCGGTGGTGCCGTAGCGTACCTGTCCCGGACGGTTGGACAGGAAGATATGCAGCATTTCCGTCGAGCCGATGCCGTCGATGATCTCGCAGCCGAAGCGCGCGGTGAAACGCTCGCCGATGTCGGCCGGCAAGGCCTCGCCGGCGGATGAGCACAGGCGCAGCGAGACCTGTTCCCGCTGCGGCAGCCCGGGCGCGGCGAGCATGCCCGCGTAGCCGGTGGGCGCGCCGAAGAACACGGTCGGCTGGTTTTCCAGCCAGCGCTTGAAGGTGGCGTCCGGCGTCGGCCGTTCGGCCATCAGCACAACGGTAGCGCCCACGCTGAGCGGGAAGCTGAGGCCGTTGCCGAGCCCGTAGGCGAAGTAGAGCTTGGCCGCCGAGAAGCAGATATCGCTCTCGCACAATGAGAGGATGGGCTTCGCGTAAAGCTCGGCGGTCCAGTACGGATTGCCCTGGCTGTGCAGCACGCCTTTGGGACGCCCGGTGGAGCCCGACGAATAGAGCCAGAAGCCGGGATCGTCGGGGCCGGTACCAGCCGGCGCCGGTAGCGGCGCGTGGCCATCGATCAGCGCATCGAGCGCGATCATGCCGTGCGCAAGCGGCCCGGCGGGCCGGGAGACGATCACGCGCCCGATCTCATGGCCGCCCTGGGCGATGGCTTCCTGCAGCACGGGCAGCAGCGCGCCCGAAACCAGCACCGCCTGCGCGCGGCTGTGCTGCAGCATATAGGCGTAGTCATCGGCGGTGAGCAGGGTGTTGACCGCCACCGGCACGATGCCCGCGTATATCGCGCCGAGGAAGCACACCGGCCAGTCATTGCAATCGTGCATCAGCAACAGCACGCGCTCTTCGCGGTGGATGCCGCAAGCCTGCAGCGCGGCAGCGAGCCGGCGGATGCGGTCGGCCAGTTCGCCATAGCGCATGTGGCCATGGTCGTCGATATAGGCAACCTTGCCAGGCCGCTGCGCATTGCACGCGATCAGGTGCTGGGCGAAGTTGAACGGCGTCCCGGGCGGCTGGACCTGTGGTTCGGCTGTCATGCGTGTCTCCCCGTATCGGTGGTGTATTGATTTCGCCGGCGGCGCGCGCCTACAGGCGTTCCAGCACATGGGTGCCGGCCTGTACGGCGCTGCGCCGGTGATAGAAGTTCAGCGCGCGCAACCCGCCCAGCTCTTCGCCACCGCCGGCGCGGCCGGGGCCGCCATGCAGCGACTGCGGCATGACGTTGCCGTGGCCGGTGTGCAACTGGGCCACCTCGGGGGAGATCACGTGGACGCGTCCGTGGCTGTCGGCAAGTTCGACGGCGATGGCGGCCAGCGCTGCGGGATCGCTGCCATACAGCGACGCCACCAGCGATCCCTGGCCCCGGCGCACCAGGGCCAGCGCATGGGCGCCGTCGCGGTAGGGCAGCAGCGTGGCCACGGGGCCAAACACCTCGGTGTCGTGGACGCGACCGGCGGCGTCCGCATCGCGCGCGCCCAGCAGCGTGGGGCCGATGCAGCAGGCCACGGCAGGGTCGGCATCGACCAGCGCATGCGTGGCGCCGTCGTGCAGCACTTCGGTTTGCGCCTGCAGATAGCCGAGCCCTTCGCGCACGGACGCGAGTTGCGTCCGGCTGACCAGGGCGCCCATGCGCACCGACTCGTTGCGGGGATTCCCGACCGTGGTCTTGCGCAGGCGTGCCCCGATGGCTTCGGCGGCAGCGCCATACAAGGCCTCGGGCACGAAGATGCGGCGGATGGCCGTGCATTTCTGCCCGGACTTGACGGTCATTTCCCGCGCGGCTTCCTTGGCGAGCAGATCCAGTGCTTCGCTGCCTGCGGCCTCGCCAGGCAGCAGCAGGGCCGAGTTGACGCTGTCGGCCTCGATATTGACGCGTACCGAGCGTTGCGYCACCGCGGCATGCGAGCGGATCAGCGCGGCAGTCTCGGCCGAGCCGGTGAAGGAGACGACGTCGAATGGCTGCAACTGGTCGAGCAGTCCGGCCGCGCTGCCGCACACCACGGAGAGCGCGCCGGGCGGCAACACGCCCGCCTCGACCACATCTTTCACCATGCGCTGGGTCAGCCACGCGGTGGCCGTCGCCGGCTTCACGATCACGGGCACGCCCGACAGCAGCGCCGGCGCGGCCTTCTCCCACAACCCCCAGCCCGGGAAATTGAAGGCATTGATGAAGAGCGCCACGCCGCGCGTGGGTGCCAGCACATGTTGCGACTGGAAGAGCGGATCCTTGCCGAGGCGCGCGGCATCGCCGTCGATCAGGTAGCGGCGGTCGCCCAGCGACTCGCCGAGCTTCGCATAGGTGCCGAGGGTAAAGATGCCGCCATCGATATCCACCGCGGAATCGTTGTGCACGGTGCCGCTGTTGGCGGTGGCGATCTCGTAATACGCATCTCGGTTGGCTTGCAGGATCTTCTGCGCGGCGGCCAGCATGGCGGCGCGCTCGCGATAGGTCATGGCGCGCAATGCGGCACCGCCTTGCTCCCGCGCAAAGGCAAAGCCCGCCGCGAGGTCGAGCCCGGTGGCATCGACGCGCACCAGGGCATCGCCGAGGACGGGGTCGGACAGCGTCGTACCGTTGCCGGAGCCGGCCTGCCAGCGGCCGCCAAGATAGTTGGAAAGCAATTCGGTCATGGGGCGGTTCTCAGCGGGTGAAGTCGATGCGGCCTTCGGGCAGCAGGTAAAGGACGAGCGCGCGCCCACGGGTGACGGTGGGCCGGTGCGCGCTGCCCGGCGGGCAGACCAGCCAGCCGGCGGGGCGGCCGTCGAACTCGGCGCCGGCATCGACCGGCACGATCAGGTCGATCTCGCCATTGGGATGGGTGTGATGCGGGCCGGCGATGTCCTGCATATCGACCACGTCGACCGAAAAGCCATGCAGGTCGGCGGCCGGCTTGAAGATGCGGCCATAGCGGATGCCGCCGCCCTCGCGGTCGCACAGCCAGCCCTCGGCCACGCCGGTCTCGCAGGCGTTCTTCAGTGCGCTATAGGTAGGGCTGCCGACGCCGTGTTCGGCATTGAGCCAGGCATCCAGGGAGGCATCGAGAGGGCGGCCGGCAATGCGGGCCGTGAGCCGCGCGATCTGCTCGCGGAATTCGGTGGGGGACATGAAAGACGCTCCGTTAGACTTAGCCAGGTTGCATACCCGCGTTTCATGCATTATTGTGCATGAATGAAACATAGAGCCGTCACCAAACCATGTCAAGCACTATATTGCATGAAGCCGGGTTAACGCGGGATGCCCGCGATGCCAAAGACGACAGGGATGCCGATGCCGCGCACGGCAACGGCGCCAGCACCGAAGCCGGCTCCCATGAGAAAAATGCCTTTCTCGTCGCGCTGGGCGAGCGCGTGCGCGAGCTGCGCGCGCGGCGGGGTTTGACGCGCAAGGCCACGGCGCTGGCGGCCGGCGTCTCGGAGCGGCATCTCGCCAACCTGGAGTACGGCAGCGGCAACGCATCCATCCTGGTACTGCTGCAGATCGCCTCGGCGCTGCATTGCTCGCTGGCGGAGTTGCTGGGCGACGTGTCGACCTCTTCGCCGGAATGGCTGCTGATCAGGGAACTGCTCGAACACCGCGACGAAGGCACGCTGCGGCGCGTGCGCATCGCCGTGGGCGAGATGCTGGGCACCGGCGGCGGCAATGCCGCGCGCAGCCCGCGCGTGGCGCTGATCGGGCTGCGCGGCGCCGGCAAATCCACGCTTGGCGGCATGCTGGCCGAGGATCTTGGCTTCCCCTTTGTCGAGCTGAGCCGCGAAATTGAGAAGTTTGCCGGCTGCAGCATCTCGGAAATCCAGGGCCTCTATGGCATGAACGCCTACCGCCGCTACGAGCGGCGCGCCCTGGAGGAAGCCATCCAGATCTATCCGGAGGCAGTGATCGCCACGCCGGGCGGGCTGGTGTCGGACCCGGCGACCTTCAACCTGCTGCTGGCCCACTGCACCACGGTGTGGCTGCAGGCCAGCCCGGAAGATCACATGAACCGCGTGCGCGCCCAGGGGGACTTCCGCCCGATGGCGGCCAGCAAGGAGGCGATGGAAGACCTGCGGCACATCCTGGCTGGCCGCGCTGCCTTCTATTCCAAGGCGGATTTCACGGTCGACACCAGCGCGGAACCGCTCGAATCCACCTTCCTCGCGCTCCGGGAGCGCGTGCGTTACGCCTTGCAACTGCCCGTCTGAGCCTCTCCTCCGAAAGATGCACAATATTGCTTGACTGTTTTTCAGCACATGAACTATAGTTCTTTCACTGAATCACGACCCATGCACTATTGTGCTTCATCGCTGAGGAGACACTCATGACTACCGCCCCCCGCGTCGACTACCAGACCGACCCGTCCCAATACAAGCACCTCAAGCTGACGTTCGACGGTCCCGTTGCGACGCTGGCGGTGGACATTGACGAGAACGCTGGCCTGCGCCCCGGCTACAAGCTCAAGCTCAACAGCTACGATCTCGGCGTCGACATCGAACTGAACGATGCGGTCAACCGCATCCGCTTCGAGCATCCCGAGGTGCGTACCGTGGTGCTCACCAGCGGCAAGGACAAGGTGTTCTGCTCCGGCGCCAACATCTTCATGCTGGGCGTCAGCAGCCATGCCTGGAAGGTGAACTTCTGCAAGTTCACCAACGAAACGCGCAACGGGCTGGAGGATTCGTCGAAGCACAGCGGCCTGAAGTTCCTCGCCGCGGTCAACGGCGCCTGCGCGGGCGGCGGCTATGAACTGGCGCTGGCCTGCGACGAGATCATCCTCGTCGATGACCGCTCCTCCGCCGTGAGCCTGCCCGAAGTGCCGCTGCTGGGCGTGCTGCCCGGCACCGGCGGCCTGACCCGCGTGACTGACAAGCGCCACGTGCGCCACGACCTCGCCGATATCTTCTGCACCACCACCGAAGGCGTGCGCGGCCAACGCGCCAAGGACTGGCGCCTGGTGGACGACATCGCCAAGCCCGCCGTGTTCGCGCAGAAAGTGCAGGAACGCGCGCTGGCCCTGGCCGCGCAGAGCGACCGTCCGGCCGGTGCGAGCGGCGTGGCGCTGACGCCGGTTGCGCGCACGCTGGAAGACGATGCCTTGCGCTACACGCACGTCACCGTGGAGATCGACCGCGCCGGACGCAAGGCCAGCTTCACCGTCAAGGCGCCGTCGGGCCCGCAACCGCAAAGCGTCAGCGCCATCGCCGAAGCCGGCGCCGCCTGGTATCCGCTGCAACTGGCGCGCGAACTGGAAGACGCCATCCTGTCGATGCGCACCAACGAGCTCGACATCGGCACCTGGCTGATCAAGACCGAAGGCGATGCCGCCAACGTGCTGGCCATGGACGCCACGCTGCTTGCCAACAAGGATCACTGGCTGGTGCGCGAAACCATCGGCCTGCTGCGCCGTACCTTCTCGCGGCTGGATGTGTCATCGCGCAGCCTGTTCGCGCTGATCGAGCCGGGCTCCTGCTTTGCCGGCACGTTCCTCGAACTGGCGCTGGCTTGCGACCGCAGCTACCACCTGGCGCTGCCGGACGACGAAGCGCGCGCCCCGAAGATCACCGTGGCCGAGACCAATTTCGGCTTGTACCCGATGGTGACCGGTCAGAGCCGCCTGGGCCGCCGCTTCTACGACGAACAACCGGCGCTGGATGCGGTGCGCGCCAGGGCCGGCCAGCCGCTCGACGCCGACGCTGCGTTCGCGGTCGGCCTCGTCACCGCCAACCCGGACGATATCGACTGGACCGACGAAGTGCGCATTGCGCTGGAAGAGCGCGCGTCCATGTCCCCCGATGCGCTGACTGGCATGGAAGCCAACCTGCGCTTCAACGGCCAGGAGAACATGTTCACCCGCATCTTCGGGCGGCTTACCGCCTGGCAGAACTGGATCTTCCAGCGTCCCAACGCCGTCGGCGAGAAGGGCGCGCTCAAGGTCTACGGCAAGGGCGACAAGGCCGCGTTCGACTGGAATCGCGTCTGACGTTGTTCTTTAGTTAAAGCATCGTCGTGCGGCGCATGTCCGGGTGGGGCGCCGCACCTGAAATCGAACACGCGCCACCACATGCACAGCCAGCTTCGGAGACCATGATGTCCAGCATCAACTACAGCGACAAGATCCCCAACAACGTCAACCTCAGCGAAGACCGCACGCTGCAGCGCGCGCTCGAGCAATGGCAGCCCAATTACCTGAGCTGGTGGAACGACATGGGGCCGGATGGCTCGCAGAACTTCGACATCTACCTGCGCACCGCCATCAGCGTCGATCCGCAGGGCTGGGCGCACTTCGGCCATGTGAAGATGCCGGACTATCGCTGGGGCATTTTCCTGAACCCGGCCGAAGCCGACCGCAAGATCCATTTCGGCGACCACAAGGGCGAGGATGCCTGGCAGGACGTGCCCGGTGAATACCGCGCCAACCTGCGCCGCATCATCGTGACCCAGGGCGATACCGAACCCGCGTCGGTGGAGCAGCAGCGCCACCTCGGCCTGACCGCGCCGAGCATGTACGACCTGCGCAACCTGTTCCAGGTCAACGTGGAGGAAGGCCGCCACCTGTGGGCGATGGTCTACCTGCTGCACAAATACTTCGGCCGCGACGGCCGCGAAGAGGGCGAAGCGCTGCTGGAGCGCCGCAGCGGCCAGCAGGACAATCCGCGCATCCTGCAGGCGTTCAATGAAGAGACCCCGGACTGGCTGTCGTTCTTCATGTTCACCTACTTCACCGACCGCGACGGCAAGTTCCAGTTGTGCGCACTGGCCGAAAGCGCTTTCGATCCGCTCGCCCGCACCACCAAGTTCATGCTGACCGAGGAAGCGCATCACATGTTCGTCGGCGAGAGCGGCATCTCGCGCGTGATCCAGCGCACTTGCCAGGTGATGAACGAACTGAAGACCGACGATCCCGCCAGGCTGCGCGCCGCCGGCGTGATCGACCTGCCCACCATCCAGCGCTACCTGAACTTCCACTACAGCGTGACCATCGACCTGTTCGGCGCGGATGAGTCAAGCAACGCCGCCACCTTCTACAGCACCGGCCTCAAGGGCCGCTACGAGGAAGGCAAGCGCACCGACGATCACGTGCTCAAGGGCCAGACCTACAAGGTCCTGCAGGCGGTGGGCGGCCAGCTTGTCGAGAAGGAAGTGCCGATGCTCAACGCGCTCAACGAGGTATTGCGCGACGACTACATCAAGGATAGCGTTGCCGGTGTGGAGCGCTGGAACCGGGTCATCGACAAGGCCGGCATCCCGTTCCGCCTGAAGGTGCCGCACAAGGCGTTCCACCGCAATATCGGCGCGCTTTCCGGCGTGAAGATCGCGCCGGAAGGCCGGGTGATCTCGGACGCCGAATGGAAGGCGAACGTCGACCAATGGCTGCCGAGCGAGACCGACCGCGCCTTCGTGGCCAGCCTGATGGGCCGCGTGGTCGAGCCGGGCAAGTTCGCCGGCTGGATCGCGCCGCCGGTGATGGGCATCAACCGCCAGCCGGTGGATTTCGAGTACGTGCGCTTCAACTGAGCGGCACAAGAGAAAAGAGACAAGCGACAAGCGACAAGCGACAAGCGACAAGCGACAAGCGACAAGGGCGGGGGACTGCTGGACCCCACGCCCGAAGGCCCCGGCCACAGGGGCCGCTTCACCCCCGGAGATTGCCATGGACATGTCCGACATCCAGGTCATCAGGCAGCACCTGATCGACCCCGAGATCTGCATTCGCTGCAATACCTGCGAGGCTACCTGCCCGGTCTCGGCCATCACCCACGATTCCCGCAACTACGTGGTCGATGCCGACAAGTGCAACTCCTGCATGGCCTGCATCTCGCCGTGCCCGACCGGATCGATCGACAACTGGCGCACCATGCCGCGCGTCAAGGCCTACAGCATCACGGAGCAACTTGGCTGGGAGACGCTGCCTGACGAGATGTCAGCCGAGCAACTGGCTGCCGAAGGCGTGGCGGCGGATGCCGAGCCGGTCCTTGAATCCGCGGCGGTGACGCTGCCTGCCGCCGTCACCGGCGACGACGTATTCAACAGCGCGCAGTCTGGCGCCACCGTGCCGCCGTGGTCGGCCGCGCACGCCTATACCAATCTCTACGGCGCCAAGGCCGCGTCCCGCTCGATCACCGCTACCGTCACCGGCAATGCACGCGTGACCGAAGTCGGCCGCGAGTACGATACGCACCACATTGTGCTGGACTTCGGCACTTCGCCTTTCCCGGTGCTGGAAGGCCAGTCGATCGGCATCGTGCCGCCTGGTGTGGATGCCAGCGGCCGGCCGCACCATGCGCGGCAGTATTCGCTTGCCAGTCCGCGCAATGGCGAGCGCCCGGGATATAACAATATCTCGCTGACCATCAAGCGGGTGCTGGAGGACCACCAGGGCAATCCGGTGCGCGGGGTGGCGTCAAACTATATGTGCGATCTGAAKGTGGGGGACAAGGTGGAGGTGATCGGGCCGTTTGGCGCGAGCTTCCTGATGCCGAATCATCCGCGCTCGAATATCGTGATGATTTGCACGGGTACCGGCAGCGCGCCTATGCGGGCCATGACCGAATGGCGCAGGCGGTTGCGCAAGTCCGGGAAGTTCGAGGGGGGCAAGCTGATGTTGTTTTTCGGTGCGCGCACGCAGGAGGAGTTGCCGTACTTCGGACCGCTGCAGAGCCTGCCCAAGGACTTCATCGACACCAACTTCGCCTTCTCGCGTACACCGGGTCAACCCAAGCGCTATGTGCAGGACGTGATGCGCGAACGCGCCGCCGACCTGGGGCCCTTGCTTGCTGATCCGAACACCTGCTTTTATGTTTGCGGGCTGAAGAGCATGGAGGAGGGGGTTGTGCTGGCGTTGAAGGATGTGGCGGAACAGGCGGGGTTGTCGTGGGACACCGTCGGCGCCGCGTTGAAGAAGGATGGGCGGTTGCATCTGGAGACGTATTGATCTATTAAGGGTGGGCGCCCGCCGGGAACGACGCGCCACACCCGGACCATGCCTGTTGCTCAAAACCCATAACTAAGCGACGCAATCACGCGGTTCTCCTGATGCACCCCGGTTCCTGCCCGCGGGTCAGACGGCCTGGCGCTTGTGCCAGGCCTCATACAGGTCCTCGCCTTCATCGCGAACGGGGATGCACTCCAGCGCCATTTCCCGCTCCGCCACCGGCTTTGCCAGTTCAATGTAGCCGCGCTCGGCCGACAGGTCGTACGGCGCGCCGGCTTCATTGGAGTAGGCGTAGTAGACCTTGCCGACGCCCGCCAGGTACATCGCGGTCAGGCACATCGGGCAGGGATAGCCGCTGGCGTACACCGTGCAGCCGGTGAGATCCGGCTTGCCCAGCGCGGCTCCGGCCGCGCGCACGGCCTGCATCTCGGCGTGGGCGGTCGGGTCGCAGGTGGCATCCACTTCGTTGACCGCCTTTGCAATGACCTCGCCGTTCCTGACCACCACCGCGCCGAAGGGCCAGGTGTTGCGCTCCCGGACATTGCCCATGGCCAGGCGGATCGATTCGATGAGGTGTTGTTCTGCTTGTGTCATGCGTGGACTCCGGGGAAAGATTTCAGGTTGTTTCAACTGCCGCGGTAGGTGGAAAAGCACCACGGCGAGCACAGCAGTGGCACGTGGTAGTGCTGCTTGGGGTCGGCTACCGAGAACCGCACCGGGATCACGTCGGCAAAGGCGCTGGCCGCCTTGAAATGCGCGCCGACCTGGAAGCGCAGCTCAAACTCGCCGGCGCGCGCCTGCGGCGCCGGCAGCATGGGCGCGTCCGTGCGCCCGTCGGCGTTGCTGCGCGTGCTGTTGAGCAGCGTGGGCGGCGACGTGCCCAGGTCGAAGAGGTCGATCTGCATGCCCGCGATGGGCCGGCCGCTGGCGAGATCGAGTACGTGTGTGCTGATGCCTGCCATCTGCTTGCTCCGTAGTTGAGAGAGTCAGTGAGAGTGTTCGTGCCGTTGTCCCGGGCCGTTGTCTTCAGCTGCCGCGGTAGTAGGTATAGCTCCACGGCCCGAACTGCACCGGCAGGTGGATGCGCTCGCGCGTATCCGCGACCTGGAAGCGGATCGGTACCTTGGACAGGAAACCCGGCCGCGGCAGCTTCGCCTGGCGCATTGCAAAGTAGTCGTCCACGTGCAGCAGGAGTTCGTAGCTGCCGGCGCGGTAGCTGTCGTCGATCAGCAGGGGCTCGTCCACGCGGCCGTTTGCGTTGATCGTCAGCGAGCGCAGCAGCGTGGGCTTGCCGTCCTTCAGCACGGAGAAGTCCACGCGCAAGCCGGTGGCGGGCACGCCATGGTAAGTGTCGAGCGTATGGATGGTCAGCCGCGGGCTCACGCCATGCAGCACGATCGGGCCTGCGTCCTGCGCCGGGGCCGGCGTGCCCGCGGGTGCCTGCGGCGTTGCCGCCAGGCCGCTTGCAGCCAGCAGCATGCCGCTGCCGAACAAGGCGCTGCCGATGGCGAACTGCCTGCGGGGCTGATCGACGTGTTCGGCAAGCGCGTTGGAATCGATGCGATGGTCTTTCATCTCAGGCCTCCTGGGTCTTCCTGGACTTCATGGTGTTGACGGTGGCTGCGATCCCGATGAGCACAAGGATGGCTGCCAGCAGTTCGATGGCGGCCACCAGGTAAAGCCCCGGTGCAATGCGTCCCGTGGCGTTCTTCACCAGGCCCATCAGGTAGGGCGCGCCGAAGCCCGCGAGATTGGACACCGAGTTGATCAGCGCCACGCCCACCGCCGCCGCGCCACCGGCCAGGAAGCGGTTGGGCAGTTGCCAGAACACGGGGATGGCGCTCATGGTCCCGGCCAGCGCGATGGTCATGGCCAGCAGCGCAAAGACCGGCGAAAGGCTGCCAAAGTCCATCAACAGCGCCAGCGTGCCCATGGCCAGGGCGCCGCAGATGGCGGGTGCGCTGAAGTGCCACCGCACCTCCTTCCTGCGGTCCGAATGCGCGCCGTTGGCGATCATGCCAACGGCGCCGCACAGGTAGGCCAGCGCGGCGATCCAGCCGATGGCGACCGGTGTCGTAAAGCCCACGTCCTTGATGATGGTGGGAATCCAGAACGTCAGGGTCGAGTTCGCGCACAGCAGGCAGAAGAAGATGGCGATCAGCAGCCAGACCTTGGGATTGCGGAACAGCGTGCGCCAGTCGGTGCCGCGCTCGCCCAGCGCCAGGTTGTCGCGCTCCAGCCCTTCGCGGATCACGCGCTTTTCTTCCGTGTTGAGCCAGCCGGCCTGCTCCGGCCTGTCAGTCATGTAGAAAAAGGCCACCACGCCGGCCAGCACCGAGGGAATGCCTTCGAGCACGAACAGCCATTGCCATCCATGCATGCCGTTGACCCCGGCCATCGACGTCATGATCCAGCCCGCGATCGGGCCGCCCAGCACGCCGGCGATCGCCGATGCCGACATGAAGGTGCCGAATGCCCGCGCGCGGCGCTCACTCGGATACCAGTAAGTGAGATAGAGGATCACGCCCGGATAGAAGCCTGCCTCGAAGGCGCCGAGCAGGAAGCGCAGCACATAGAACTGCGTGGGCGTGGTGACCAGCGACTGCAGCATGCAGATCACGCCCCAGCCGATGGTGATGCGCATCACGGTCTTCTTCGCGCCGATCTTTTGCAGCAGCATGTTCGACGGCACTTCGAACAGGAAGTAGCCCAGGAAGAAAATCCCCGCGCCCAAGCCGTAGACCGCCTCGCTGAAGCGCAGGGCATCCAGCATCTGCAGCTTGGCGAAGCCGATGTTGACGCGATCGAGCCAGGCGAGAATCCACAGCACGCCGAGAAACGGCAGCAGCCGCCATGAAACCTTGCGATAGACGCTGTCCTCCGTGCCGGCCGCGCTGGCGGTGTAAAGAGGGGCGATCTGCTCTGTTGCAGACATGGTGTCTCCTTGGTTGAGTCCCGTACATGCGGGCTGCATTTGCTTTGAGGCAGAGTACATGAGCGCGCCGCGCAAAGTTAACCGGGGGCCTGCTATAGAGCGCATATCAGAGTTGATATCCGTGGCGGACCGGTGTCGCATCCGTGTCGGTAACCGGGGCGTATGAGACGCCTGAGGCGCAGGCAAGTGTCCGGGTTCGACCGAATCGCGCCTGGCGGCGCATCGATGGTAGAAGGAGGGAGCGGCGAAGCGCGCCGCGTCAGCCCGGTTTTGTCGGCGGACAATCGTGTGCGGCGCCAGTTGTCGGGCGATCCGGGCCGCCGGGCATGTCCCGAACAAGGAGTGTTGGAGTGATCCGAGCAGACGACCCGTTCGACACCTATCTGCTGCGTGTGTTGTGCACGCTGATCGCGGAACAAAGCGTATCGCGCACGGCGATCCGCCTCAACCAGTCCCAGCCCGCCATCAGCGCGGCGCTCAAACGGCTGCGCGAAATCTTCGGCGACCCGCTGCTGAACCGGGAAAAGAACGTGATGGTGCCGACCGAGCGCGCGGTGCAACTGGCCCGCAGCGCCCAGGCCGCGCTGGTCGCGCTGGACAAGCTGCTGGTCGACGAGGAAGCCTTCGATCCCGCCACCACGGAACAGAACTTCACGGTGGCGATGCCGGACTACCTGGCTCCGACCTTCTTCGCGCACGTGGTGAAGGCGTTCAGGGCATCGGCGCCGCGGGCCAGGCTGGTGACGCAGGCGCTCGGGCCGCAATATGACTATGAACAGGCCCTGGCGGAAGGTACCGTGGATATCGTGATCGGCAACTGGCCCAGCCCGCCCGAGCACCTGCATCTGTCGGTGCTGCTCGAAGACGAAGTCGTCTGCGTGCTCGCCGACGACAATCCGCTGGCGAAAGCGGGCAAGATGACGGCCGAAGCCTATCTGCAGGCGCCGCACATCGTGCCGATGCCATATTCGCGCGGCCAGCGCGGCGTGGTGGAGACCGGCCTGGGCACGCTGCGGCTGCACCGCGACCGCAAGGTCAGTTGCCCGTATTTCAGCCTGGCGCCCAACCTGATCCCGGGCACGGACCTGATCCTGACCACCGCGCGGCATTTCGCCAACTACTACGCGGCGAGCCTGCCGCTCGCCATCGTCGGCTCCCCGATCTCGTTCCCGTTCATGCGGTTCTACCAGTTGTGGCACCCGTCGCGCCATCGCTCTGCCTCGCACGTGTGGCTGCGTGGCTTGCTGACCGATGCCTCCGAGGAACTCCGGCGCCTGCGCGACATGCCCAGGCAGGCCTAGCGGCGCGGCCCCATCCGGAATTGCTATACGTGTTATAGGAGCCAGCCCCTCCTGCCCGGACCGCCTTCGTCCCTATACTCGGCGCATCGATTCATCTCACCCCCGAAACCGGACGACGACATCCCATGCAAGCGAACCACGACCTCCACGCCATCAATGCCATGGACAAAGCCACGTTCACGCGTGCCCTGGGCGACGTGTTCGAACATTCTCCCGAAGTGGCCGAAGCGGCCTGGGAGGCGCGCCCCTTCCCCACGGTTGCCGCGCTGCACGACGCGATGATGGCCGCGATCCGCCGCCGCGACGAGGCGGCCCAGACCGCTTTCCTGTGCCGCCATCCGCCGCTCTCGGCGCGTGCCATCCGCGCCGGCGCGCTGACCGAGGCGTCGAGCGCCGAGCAAAAGAGCGCGGGGCTGGATGGGCTGGCGGAAAGCGAGGAAGCACAACTGCAGTCGATGAACCAGGCTTATCAGGTGCGGCATGGCTTTCCCTTCATCATCTGCGTGCGGCATTACACGCGGGACGGAATCTTCTTCGAACTGGAGAAGCGCACCGGCCGCAGCACCGCGCGCGAGCTGGAGGAAGCCCTGGACCATGTGCAGGCCATTACCCGCGGGAGGCTGCAGCGCTGCATCGGGTTTGCGGCGGGTCACCCTGTGCAGGGAAAATGAGAAAAGGCGGCCCCGCCGGGCCGCCTTTCTTATTTGCCTGCTACCGGGCGATCTCAGAACTGCGCTTCGCTCAACGCATTGACCGGCACCGCGCCTGCCACGACGGCATCGCGCAAGGCCGACGCCTGCGACAGGATGTGCTCCGCGAAGAAATGCGCGGTCGCGATCTTGGCATCGCTGAAGGAAGGATCCTCGCCACGCTTCGCATCCGCGGCCAGCATCGC
>NZ_JBFTNE010000144.1:0-14758 GCF_056397325.1 Cupriavidus sp. 05N39 | reverse complement strand
AACGCAACGAAGACGGGTGCCACGGGCACGCAACACGTGCTAGCCAAAAAAGTGGGGCCCTGTGGAAAATCCGTCCGTCTTCCGGCTGAAATACAACAAAACCTGAAAACCAAAACCAACGCAACACTAGGCCATAGGTGCCAAGAATGTTACCAAACGATGTCAGGGCTAAGTTGTAATGTCCGTTTATAGCCAAGTTCAAATGTCCGAGTTTGCCAAGCGTAACCTGAGCGGTTTCCAGTCTACTGGAGGCTGCCATGGCACCGGACACCATCCCCCTGACCATGCGGCAAATCGATCGATTGAAGATCATTCAGGCGCTGGCGGACGGCTTTCTCAAGACCGGTATCGCGGCAGCGAGGCTGGGACTCACGGCACGCCAGACGCTGCGTCTGCTGCGGCACTATCAGACCGTCGGTGCGCCTGGTTTGCTAAATAGCCATCAAGGGTTGCCGGGCAACAATCAATTGCCGCCCGGGCTCGAATCGCGCGTCCGCAGGCTGATCCGCGACACCTATGCCGACTTCGGCCCGACCCTGGCCTGCGAGAAGCTGCGCGAGCGCCATGGCATCACGCTGGCCAAGGAGACCGTGCGCCGGATCATGATCGACGCTGGCTTCTGGGTGCCGAGGAAGCTGCGCCCGCCCAAGGTCCACCAGCCGCGCAGGCGCCGCGCCTGTCTGGGCGAGCTGGTGCAGATCGATGGCAGCGACCATGCGTGGTTCGAGGAGCGGGCGCCGGCCTGCACGCTGCTGGTCTATGTCGACGATGCCACCAGCCGGCTGATGCAGCTGCTGTTCGTGCCGACCGAATCGACGCAGGCGTACTTCGAGGCAACGCGGGCCTATGTCGAGCACCATGGCAAGCCGATGGCGTTCTACAGCGACAAGGCGAGCATCTTCCGGGTCAATCGCCAGGAAGCAGCCGAAGGGCGCGGCTACACGCAGTTTGGGCGGGCCCTGTACGAGCTGAACATCGACATCCTGTGCGCCAACACCAGCCCCGCCAAAGGCCGTGTGGAGCGGATGAACGGCACGCTGCAGGACCGGCTGGTCAAGGAGCTGCGGCTGCGCGGCATTAGCACCATGCCAATCGCCAATGCCTTTGCGCCGGCCTTTATCGCCGACTTCAATGCCCGCTTTGGCAAGCCGCCGCGCAGCGACTTCGATGCCCACCGGCCGCTGCGCGTTGACGAGGATTTGACGCGGATCTTCACCTGGCGCGAATGGCGCAAGGTGTCGCAGAGCCTGACGCTGCAGTACGACAAGGTGATGTACCTGCTGGAGGATCGGCCCGAGCTCAGACGGCTAATCCACCGCTATCTCGAGGTGGCGGAATATCCGGACGGGCGGATCGAACTGTGGGCCGATGGCATCGCTCTGCCCTACACCACCTATGACCGGCTGGCCGAGATCGACCAGGGCGCGATCGTGGAGCACAAGCGGCTGGGGCATGTGCTGGCCATTGCGGCCAAGGTCCAGGCGTTGCGTGACAGCCGGCAAACCGCAGGGCCTTCGCGCACGCTGTCGGGCGAGCCCCCGCGGCCACACCAGCCTGCGCTSCACACCAAGCGCCAGCGGCTGATCAATCGGCTGGATCTGGAGCGCGCCATCGCCGGCACCACCGCCCCACCCTGTGCTGGCTTCTCCCCTTCCGGCCAGCTTGACCGCGTTACGGCTAAACCACAAAAAGCACGACCGCACTGACATTTCAGTTTAGCCAGCCGACTGACATCTAAAAACAGCCTAGACAAAACCTGTGTAGAGGCCAAATCAGAATGTCCGCTTCCAGCAGCGGTTGCAGAAGCAGCCACGGCCACTCAACGGAACGGACAATTCCAGTTTTTCTGGAAGAATGAGGCAAAATGGCGCTTACCAGTAAAATTTCCCACTATGACAGCAGATGGCCTGCCCTTTTCGCCAGCGAGAAAGAGCGCGTAGCGAAAGTCTTTGGTGTTGAATTTGTCGATATCTATCACGTCGGGAGCACGGCTGTTCCCGGACTTGCAGCCAAGCCAGAAATCGACCTCTTGGTTGAGGTGTCAGAGCATCGGGACGAGGCAGCGCGAGACAGTTTCATGTATGTACTGGGTTACGTTCGGGGAAGTGATCTTTCATCAGGGCACCACTTCTATCGTCGCGATGTTGATGGGGTGCGAACCCACAAGGTGCATGTATGTGTCAGTGGCCACTGGCAGATTGAGCGAATGCTCCGTTTTGGCGATCTTCTTAGGAGCGATCCCGGTATACGACAGCAGTATCAGGATTTGAAATTTCAGCTCGAATCAAATAACCGTGGAGGCATCGGTGAGTATCTTGCGCAGAAGGCCCCCTTCATCGATGCTTTGTTGGTGCCGCATCGGAGCTTAGCGAAGGAGTAAACGTCAGGATTCTGCCGCCGCCGCTCACCCTCACCTTCAGTCAAGCGGCAACGACAAAACAGATCGGGGTCTGTATCCACAATCGATGACCCGAATTCTTGTGCTAGCCCCGCGCCGTCGCCGCCATAGCACTACAGGAAATCGATTTGCACCAGCGTGTGGCAGTAGTCGTAGGTGGCCGCACCATGCGTGCCATCTGTCGGCCCTCCGAAGCCAGGCGTTAGCCGTAGGTCCCTGAGTACCTGGACCGTAAGCCCGAGCGTCATGTGTGGACGCCAACCGTTCGCGGGTTTCGCAACACGAAGGATGTAATAGCCTTTACAGGCCTCGACCGAAAAGGCATCGGCTCCCGGCGGTGCAGAGACTTGATCGACCTGGACAATATCGAATTGGCCCGTACCGGTGATTTCGGTGTGCTCAACGTTCCGGAACGCTCCGAGGTCGACCGCCCGAAAGCTTTTGATCCCAAGGCCCGACACACCCAGTCCCCGCACGTCAGTTACGGAAACCTTGAGGTAAATCGCTTGCTCCATGGCGCCAGCCTGGAGGCCATACTTGTCCAGAACCGCTTCGACGCGACTCACCATGACGCCCTCCTTTCCCTTCCAGTGCGGCCTCTAAAGTCCACTACTAGCAGATTCCCGCGACATTTCAAGGACATTGCGGATGCCGTAAACTCGTTGCTGACTTCGGCAGTCAGCCAAAGCAGCCCAGGTAGTACTGCTGGGCACGCAGCGCGTCGACACCCTTGCGGTAGCGATCGGCGCGGCTCCAGTACTCAGTCTCGTTCATTGCGCGTTCAGTCGCGCGCACCCGGTAGTCGAGAATCAGGCACTGGTTCAGAAAGAGGTTCTGGGTCCGCAAGTTCCATTCCTCGTCCCGCGCCCGTTGCGCCCTGACCTGCTCCGCTGTCTGCGCGCGGATACTCAAGTAGGCCTGATTTTCCCGAAGGGTTTTCGTAGCGTTGGGCACCGTGAGCAGGTGGCCCTGCATGGTGCCGGTGACATTCATGTAGCCGGCCGGGCAGGACGCCGACGTGTAGAGGACTTCGCCTCCACTCCGGCATTTGGTGACGCCCTGCGCCAGGCCGCTGGCGGCCAGCAGCGCCATCATCACGGCAAGTTGTCTGGACATGGCAGTGACCTCGTCAAATCACGATGGAATCAATGTAGTCCAGATCAGCGCCGATGCCAGCCGCTCGCGCAGCGCCTTGTTTTGTACAAGGTGGCGGCTCTTCAACCATGCCGCCTGCCACTGGTCGCAACCGTTGCTTCGGCCACCCGGCAATGCCATTTACCTTCCATTTGTTTCAAAAAGCGCACAAAACGCTAGGCAGGCTACGACTAAAGCATAAAGACAGCACCTGGCAATGCCGTGCGAAGCTCTGCTCTTGGCCCACGCCCTGGCGGGGGCCCATGCGCTGCTGGATTATCTGGAGCGGTTTGCGCGCCGGGTCATCGACAAATGAGCGGTGCGGGGTTCTGTCGCGATCAGAGCGCGAGGCAGCCAGGAACCGAATCGCGCAGTTGATGCTGCCAGGGAATAAAATTGCTGCGCTGCGGGCGCAGCATCCCATCGATGCACTGCGTTTGCCCCTTGGCAACCATATGCGTGATTTCAATGCTGCCCGGGAGGATGCTCGCGCCGCGAAAGGCTTCAAACCCGAGCATCGGTCTGGTAATTCGCCCCGCCGGGACGGCCAACATGCGTCACTACGATTCAACGCACTGAACGCCCGAACCCGCTCGAAGATTGAAGTGTAGGACGCGCCATTCCGAATCCTGGGCGACTTCGGGCGTTAAGGCAGAGGGGGCTCAGTTCCAAATGGGATTTTCCTTCTGCATCTGTTCCTTGGTCTTTGCCTCCCAATAAGCACCGATCTGACGCTCTGTTATGTAACCCCGCTTCCTGGCATCGATCTGGTCAAAGCGCTTGTAAACCTCCGGCATACCCGCCTTGGCTTCTTCCCGGCTTAGCTTGCCGTCATGGTTGACGTCGGCCGCCTTGAAACGCTCGGCAATAATGGCCTTGGCTTCCGCTGTGGTCGGCGGCGCATTTGGAATCTGGGTTGATTCTGCTCCTTGTTGGGCTTTCGATTCTTGTGTCTGCTGGGCGCTCGCACCCGTAAAGACGAGCGCCATCACAACTGTTAAACCAACTGCAGGCAATTTACGCATGATCATTTCCCTCTCCTCCAGCATTTGTGGTTTCGCATTGCATTCTCCTGAAAAAAACCTGGGAAAATGAAAATCGCCCGCAAGCCAATGCTCAAAGGGATTCTAGGCACACAAGGCCCGCTTACCAAAACCTTTGTGTAACGTGCAGCCGGCAATGGGAGGGCTTCAAGACCAGACCGTCAATTTGGGCGGGCTACGCCTTGGCCGGTAGTAGCTCTCACCATCTTGCGCAGGCATTTAAACCCTCGAGCAATCCTTGCAGTAGGCACGCAGCTCGGTCGCGAGAACAGACTGACCGTCGTTTCCCGACGGCCGCAATCGACGCATGAAGATTGCCGGAATTGGCCTCTTCAGGTCCCAGTCGACCCCGGTCATGAGCCCTGATTCAGTCTGGTTGTGCGTGACCGTAAGTACATCATTAGCCGCAATTCACTATTGTGTTCGGTGCGTGACGCTGTCACGCCCCCCCCTGACATCGATTGCGCCAGCCTCAAAAACATGCCGCCGAGGCAGCACAGAGAGCATACGATGTCAATTCCCCCCAAAGGCTTTAGGTCGGCTTGCGCAGGAATCCCTGGTTGCCACCGTTACGATTGGGCGCGAAGCCATTGGCCTGAAGCGTCTCTTCCGCCGTGTCGTAGAAGACCCCAATCTGCATGATCTCTCGTGCCTGTTTCGCTGTCGCTATGGGGCGACCAAATTCGCCGGCGATACGCACCAATTGCTTGATTTGCTCGACGGAGGTGCTCTTTCCCGTGCGGGTCTGGTTCCAGAGTACATCCTCGATGCCGCACCGCACATGCAGGCCCAAAGCCATGCCGATCATATTCACGGGCAGCACATTTAGCACCGAACTTTCCACCGTGATCACTGCTCCGTCGGGCGCAGCACGCAGAAAGTTGGCCAGGTTGTAAATGTTCGCTTGATCCATGCCGCCGCTGATAGCCACCCAGTTCATCACCAGTGGCCCCTTGTAGACGCCGCGGCGAATCATCCGCTCAATCGTTTCAAAGCTGTTGATGTTGTAGCACTGAAACTCACTTTGGATTCCGGCGGCTGTCAGGCGTCGGATGTGCTCCTCGACCCAACTGGGGTTCGAGGGCACGATCATGTCCTTGTAGGTTGCATAGAGGTGCGGGAATCCCCGCGAAACCCCCTTGAAGTCATCCAGACCAGCATGCTCAGTCACATTCATCTGCGTAGTGTTGACGGTCACCGTCACCTGGTCGGGCTTCGGATCGAGTTCGGCCAGCATATGCCGCGTGTCGTCGGAGAGCCATTTGGCCGCAGAGCCATCGTCCTCGGGTGCAAAGCTGATCGAGCCACCCACCTGGATGACCATCTCGGGTACGGCCTTGCGCACCCCGGCGATCAGCTCATTGAACATGGACAGGCGCTTGCTGCCCTTGCCATCGGGTTCGCGCACATGCAGATGCAGCACGGTGGCACCGGCTTCATAGCAATCCACCGCCTTCTGGATCTGCTCCTCCATGGTGACAGGGATATCTTCCGGGAAGTCTGAGGGAATCCAGCCCGGCGCATAGGGAGCGGCTGTGATGATCAGAGGCTGCTGGTTCTCGGGATACAGGTGGCCGTCAAGGAAGTTCATGATGATGGATATCCAGGTTGAAATGTGAATATTGAGAATGTCGAACTAGATGAGAGAGCTTTAGAACCCCATTTGCAGCGCCGTCTTCGGCACGGCGGTGCGCAGGCGATCCAGCATTCGTTGAACATGAACACGCGCCTGGAGCCCTTGCCGTCGGCTTCGCGCACCTGCATGTGCAAAACGATGGCGCCCGCGTTGTAGCAGTCCGCTGCCCTTTGCACCTGAGCGGCCATCGTCACCGGCACATCGTCCGGATCTCCGGGCAGCCATTGCGGTCCGTAGGTCGCGGTCTGAATGATCAGTGGCTGTGATCTTCAGGTCGCAAAGAGTCGTCGATGGAGTGCATGCAAGTCTCCTTAAAGCGGTTGATGTCCAAGTGTCAGCGACTACGAGTGAATCATCCGGCCTCGCGCCACTTCCCGCTTTACTTTGGATGCCTCGAACTAAGCTTTTCATGACAACAACGCGCCCCTGTCCGTTGAGCCACCGTCAAGACACATACGTCCGTCAACCTGGAAGACGACGTACGCGAGCAAAATGGAAGGGAGCCACCTTCCCTCCCCGACACGCGGTGTCCGACGTACTCTGCGCGCAAGCTTGTCTGCATGATGCTAGTGCACGGCGTCAGGCTTCGTTTTGACACCGGTCTTGCCATTGGAGTGCAAGCCCGTCATGAGCGCAGTCTGAATAAAGAACCGGCGCGACAAGACCGAAGCCAAACGCTTCTTCATCCGAGTGCTTCGCTCCTGCCGCGTGCCGCGAAAATCGTCACTGACCAATTGCGCAGTTACCCGGCCACGAAGGCCGACATCCCGGAACTAGCCAATGTCAAACACGTGTTCGTCAAAACCGCTGCTCGCTTGAACAATCGGGCCGAGAACAGCCACCAGCCCACACGTGAACTCGAGCGTCGGATGCGAGGGTCTCGCGATCGCAAGCGCACCCAGGCGTTGCTTCGAGCTTCGGCCCGATCCGGCAGCAGCTTGCCTAACTGCACGCCGGCGTCATGGATGGAGTCGCCCCGCGCGGCCACGCCGGCCAGCCTTTCGTTGAGCGCACTCGGCCGGGATTTCTCCTGCCTCGGCCCTGGCCCCGCGCATAGGGCATCGGCGCGCGTTGCTCGCGCGCGTGTTCCAGTTTTACAGCAGCTCGATCTTCGCGATTGCCGCCAGCCGCTTCCAGCGCGCTATCTCGTCCTTCTGGTAGTCGCGCAGTTCTGCCGGCGTGGACAGTATCAGCGAGGTGGACTGGCGCTGGTAATACTCTTTGACATCGTCGGCAGCACCGGCCTTGGCGAACAGTTCGCCAAGGCGTTGTGCGATGGGTGCAGGGGTCTTGGCGGACACCGCCGCCGCCACCCAGTTATAGGCCAGGAAATCCGGCACGCCGGCTTCGGGCGCGCTCGGCACCCCAGGCAGCAGTGGTGAGCGTTGGGGCGCGGTGTAGGCCAGTGCGCGCACCTTGCCGCCCTTGACCAGTTCGATCGCGCCGCTGGCGTCCACCACGGCGAAGTCCACGTTGGCGGCCATCACGCCGTTGATCGCGTCGCCCGCGCCCTTGTAGGGGACGCCCGTGGTCTTCATGCGGCTTTGCTCATTCAACCATTCGCTGTACAGCGTGTATGACACCGAGCCAGTACCGTAGTTAAGTGCACCGGGGCGCTTGCGCGCATCTTCCACCAGCGCGTTGAGCGTGTGGTAAGGAGAACTGGCGGGCACGATGATCAGGCATGGCCCCCGCGACAGCAGCGTGATGGGCTGGAAATCGGTCAGCGGATCGTAAGGCAGCTTGCGGAAGGTAGCGGCGTTGGTGGATAGCGTGGAGTTGCTGCCGATAAACACCGTGTATCCGTCCGCCGGCGCGCTGAGCACCGTCTGCACACCAATAAAGCCGTTGCCGCCCGGCTTGTTCTCCACCACGACGCCCTGCCCCGTCAGCTCGCCGATCTTCTTGGCGAACATGCGGGCGGTCATGTCGGTACCGCTGCCGGACGGAAACGGCACGATAAAGCGGATCGGCCGGTTGGGAAATGCCTGCGGCTGCGCCAACGCGGCGAACGGTACGCCCGCCAGGCTCGCTGCGACAGCGGTGCCGGTCAGGATAGCGAAGCTACGCCGGGAACAGTTCACGGTTCGGGTCATATTGTCTCCTTGGTCTTCCGCCCGGCAGTGGGTTCCGCCAGTGCGGGTGCGTCAGTGGTTCGGTGATTCCGTGAGGTGAGTGGTCTTTGCGACGGACTAACGTTTGAGGCCGAGCAGATCTCGCGCGATGACCCATCGGTGTACTTCGGACGGCCCTTCGTAGATGCGCATYAGCCGCGTCTCATTGGCCATCTGCTGCAGCGGCATTTCCTTGGTCATGCCCATCGCCCCGAAGGCCTGCATGGCGTGGTCGATCACGTCCCAGGCCATCTCCGTGGCGAACACCTTGATCATGGAGACCTGGGTGCGCGCTTCCTCGCCGGCGTCGATGCGCGCCGCGGCCTCATAGGTCATCAGGCGGCAGGCGTGGATGCGGGTAGCGGCATCGGCCACCCACCACTGGATGGCCTGCCTGTCCGCGAGCGCGGCGCCGAAGGTGCGGCGCTGCGGCGCGTACTCGCACAGCATGTCGAGCGCACGCTGGGCGCGGCCGATGCACCAGGCCGCCATCTGCACGCGCCGGCTGGACAGCCGCGCCTGCATCGGCGCAAAGCCCTGTCCTTCTGCACCGAGAAGCTGCGTGTGCGCAACACGGCAGTCCTCCAGCACCACCTCGTAGGTGGAGGCGCCGCCGATCATGGGGATGCGCCGTTCCACCTTGAAGCCGGGCGTGCCGCGGTCGACCAGGAACGCGGAGATGCCCTCGCGCGCGCCGCGCGCCTTGTCGGTCACCGCCATCACGATGGTCCAGTCGGCGCGAGCGGCCCGGCTGATCCAGATCTTGCGGCCGTTGAGCACCCAGTCGTCGCCGTCGCGTTCGGCGCGGGTGGTCATCATGGCCGGGTCGCCGCCGGCACCTGGCTCGGAAATGGCAATCGCCGAGACGGTTTCGCCGCGCGCGTACGGTTCCAGGTAGCGCGCACGCTGAGCGGCGTCGGCAGTCTTGAGCAGCATGCGCAGATTCGGCGAATCGGGCGGCAGGTCGTAAGGCGTGATGGTCTTTCCCAGCTCCTCGTTGACGCCGACCATGGCCACCACCGGCAGGTCGGCGCCGCCCATCTCAGCCGGCGCGTCCAGGCCCCACAAGCCCAGTTCGTGCGACAGTCCGTCCAGCTTGTCCTGCTCCTGCGGCAGCAGCGTGAGCTGGCCGCCCTCTGCCTCGCGGGCCAGTACACCCGCTTCGAGCGGGATCAACTGCTCGCGCACAAAGCGCGCCACCAGATCCTTGAGCATCTGGTGCTCTTCTTCCAGTGCGAAGTTCATGCAATGCCTCCTTTATGGTTCGCGTGCCGCGTCAGCCGGCATTCAGGTCGCCCGTTACCTGGGCTATGTCTTCAGGGGCTAGCCCGGCTTCGCGCAATACCTCATCGGTGTGCTCGCCTAGCGTGGGCGCGTGGCGGCGCAGCGACAGCGGCGTGGCGGAGAAGCGCGCCGTGGGCCGCATCTCGCGTAACGGGCCCTCGGTGGGATGCTCCGTCTGCTGGAACAGCCCGACCGCTTCCAGGTGCGGATGCGCCAGCAATTCGTCCGGCGTGTAGATCGGGGTGGCTGGGATATCCAGCGTTTCGAAAAGCGTCATCCACTCTGCCGTCGTGCGGGCCGGCGTGATTTCCGTGAGCTGCTGGTACAGCGCGCGGATATGGGCGTTGCGCTGCGCGCGGCTGGCTATGTTGTATTTATCGGCCAAGTCGTCGCGGCCCACTGCGTGGAAAAAGGCTTTCCAGTGGCGGTCCGTGTACGGCAGCACGCAAATCCATCCGTCCGCAGTCTGCGCCGGCCGCCTTCCGCCTCCCAGCAGGCGCGCATAGCCGGCTTCGCCGGTGGCGGGCTCGAAAGTCAACCCCGCCAGGTGCTCGGCCATCACGAAGCTGGCCATGGTTTCCAGCATCGGTACCTCCACCGCTTGCCCGCTACCGTGGCGCTCGCGGTGCAGCAGCGCGGCCATCACCGCGTTGGCCAGCGCCATCCCGGTGGTCTTGTCGGCAATCAGGCTGGGCACGTACTCGGGCCGGTTGCCAGCGGCGGAGCCCAGCGACACCAGCCCGCAAGCGGCCTGGATGATGTCGTCGAAGGCCGGTTTGTTGCGGTGCGGGCCGTCCTGGCCGAAGCCGGTGGCCACGCAGTAGACGATGCGCGGGTTCAACGCCGCCACTGCAACATAGCCGAAGCCCAGCCGCTCGATGGCGGCCACTCGCATATTGTGGATCAGCACGTCGGCGCCGGCGATCAGGCGGCGCAGCGCCGCCGCGCCCGCGGGCGTCTTTAGGTCCAGCACCACCGAGCGCTTGTTGCGGTTGAGCGCCAAGTAGATTGAACTCATGCCGGCGTTGCGCGAGACGCCATTGGCGCGCATGAGGTCACCTTCCGGTCCTTCGATCTTGATGACGTCCGCGCCCAGGTCGGCCAGAGATTGCGTGGCCAGCGGGCCCAGCACCACCGACGTCAGGTCGAGTATGCGAATGCCCTCGAGCGGACCGGCGCAGACGGAATTCTGCTGTTGCATACGGACCCCTCAGCGGCGCTGGAAGACTGGCACGCGGCGCTCGGCCATTGCCGCCACGCCTTCGCGAAAATCCGCGGTGGCGAACTGCACACGCTGGATGGCAAGCTCACGCTGGTTAGCCTCCACAATGCGGTCGGCCAGGCCCAGGCGCAGCGTTTCGCGCGTGCTTTCGACGGCCAGCGGCGCCGAGGCCGCTATGTCGTGCGCGAGCGCCAGTGCGCGGGTAAGCACCTCGGCCTGCGCCACGAGTTCGTCGGCCAGACCGATGCGCATCGCTTCTTCGCCGTCGACACGCCTGCCCGTGTACAACAGCAGTGCGGCCTGCTGCTCGCCGATCAAGCGCGGTAGCGTCACGCTCATGCCAAAGCCGGGATGGAAGCCGAGCCGGTTGAAGCTGGCGCTGAAGCGTGCTTCGCGGCATGTGACGCGGAAATCCGCCACCAGCGCCAGGCCCAGCCCCGCTCCGATCGCCGCACCCTCCACCGCCGCCACAATGGGCTTGCGGTTACGGTACAGCTTCATGGCCTGTGCGTAGAAGGCCGATGGATCGCGCGAGACGCTGCCCTGGTCCGCACCGCTGAAATCGGCCCCGGCACAGAAGGCGCCCACGCCGGATGACAGCACCACGGCGCGGCAGCTGTCGTCCTCGTCGAGTTGGAGCAGCGCTTCGGCCAGCTGGCGCATGACATCGGCGTCGACAAAGTTATGGGGCGGGCGGGAGATCTCGATTTGCGCTACATGCTGGTCGCGTCTCAGGACAATTTCGGGGGTGGATGCCGAGGTCATGGCGAAAGGCTCCGGAAGGTGAGAAGGCACCCAGTATTCGCCGATGCGCGTTGCCGCGCTACACTACAATTTCGGAATTCGAAATTAAATTGCGGCACACCGAAGCTGGACTGGCGGGGCTGCCGACAACCACATGCCCGATACTCTCTCCCAGCCGGATTCCCGACCCAAATCGCCTTCGACCCGTGCGCTCACGCACAGTACTGGCCGCTTCACGCGCCAGACCGAAGGCAGCCAGTCGCTCGAACGTGGCCTGATGTTGCTGCGCGCGTTCCGCGTCGGCTCTTCCAGCCTGACCAATGCGGAGCTGGCTGCGCGCACCGGACTGCCGCGCCCCACCGTCAGCCGCCTCACACACTCGCTGGTGGACAGCGGCTTCCTGCGCTACGACTCCACCGAGCGCGCCTACCGGCTGGCGGCGGTGGTGGTAAGCCTGGCAGACGCCTTCCACCACGCCACCACGGTGCCCGATATCGCGCTGCCGCTGATGCGCAAGATTGCCGAGGCGGAAAAAGTCAATGTCGGCCTGGCCGTGCCCGACCAGACCACCATGGTCTACCTGGCCGCAGTGCGCCACAGCCGCGACAGCGTATCGCGCACCCGGCGCGTGGCGCCCGGCACGCGGATTCCAATGGAACTGACCTCGATCGGCATGGCATGGCTGGCCGCGGCGCCGGCCGGCGTGCGTGACCATTGCCTCGCGCGGATCGCGGAAAAGGCCGGCGACGAATGGCCGGCCTTGCACAAGGAACTGTCGCGCGGCATTGCCCAGGCCCAGGCGCAAGGCTATTGCACCGCCAACTACCAGCCGGGTCACCTGACCGCCGTGGGCGCGGCGTTCCGCGGGCCGGACCACCAATGGTACGGACTCAATATCAGCTTCCCGCACAAGCCCAGCGACAAGCCGCGCGATGTGGCGCGCTATGCGCCGCTGCTGCTCGGTCTGATCGAGAAGATCAGCGTGTCATGCGGGGTGGAGGACGGCGTGGAGTCCGCATGACGGCCGGCGGCTAGCGCGGGGCCGGCATGGCGCAGCGAGGTGCGAATCCGAACTGCGCGATGGTTTCCGGTTTGGCCTGCAGTTTGCCAAGCGGCAGATCGGGCGAGCCCGAACATAAGCGTCCCGCAAGGCACCCTTACAAACCGACGTGATGGACCCACCCGGCAGGGCCAGCGGCCTGGTTGCGCTGAATCTCCACCAGCCGCTCCCTTAGCACCTTGACGGTGTTGCCGGCCGTGCCGTTCCCGATCGCAAAGCGTGTCCGCGAAGACCGCACTTCGCCAATGGCCACCAGCGTCGCCGCCGTTCCGCAAACAAAGGCCTCGGCCAGGCGTCCGCTTTGGGCATCCGCCTCCCACTCGGGGTATGAATACCGGCGCTCTTCCACCGTCATGCCCATCTCCCTGGCCAGTTCGATCACCGAAGCCCGGGTGATGCCTGGAAGAATCGAGCCGCTAAGGGGCGGCGTGACCAGGGTGCCGTCGTCCATCACGAAGAAGATGTTCATGCCACCGAGTTCCTCCACCCAGCGGTGCTCGGCGGCATCCAGGAAGACCACCTGGTCGCATCCGTTCGCAGTGGCCTCGCTCTGCGCGACCAGGCTGCCGGCATAGTTGCCGCCGCACTTTGCCTCGCCGGTACCGCCGGGCGCGGCGCGCGTGTAGTTCTCGGAGACCCAGACGGAGACGGCCTTGTCGCCGCCCTTGAAGTACGGGCCCACAGGGCAGGCGATCACGCAGAAAATGAATTCGGAGGCGGGCTTGATGCCGAGGAACACCTCGTTCGCAAACATGAAGGGACGCAGGTAGAGGCTGCCCGAGCCGTGCGGCACCCAGTCCTGGTCGACCCGCACCAACTGCTCGATCGCTTCCAGGAAGAGGGATTCGGGCAACGCCGGCATGGCCATGCGCTTGGCCGACGCCTGGAAGCGGCGCGCATTCTCGAGCGGGCGGAACAGCGTTACTGCGCCATCCGCGCCGCGAAAGGCCTTCATGCCCTCGAAGATCTCCTGGCCATAGTGGAGCACCGAGCACGCCGGATCGATCGAGAACGGCTTGCGTGCGGTGACCTTGGCGTCCTGCCAACCCTGTCCTTCACGCCAGGTGATCGTCACCATATGGTCGGTAAAGACGCGGCCGAACGCGGGGTCGCGCATCAGTGCATCCCGGGTGGCCGCGTCGAGCGCGTTCGGGTTGGGTTCGAGGCTGAAAGTGGTTTGTTGCGTCATGAGCGCGAGTCTTCCTTCGCTGGCGTTGGGGATTGGCAGCAGGACGAACACTCCTGTCTGCCGCCGGCATGGCACGTGGCTTTGCGTGAAATCCGGGGCATCAATGATCGCATGCTGGCGCCCAGCTTGTCTTCAATGTCATTGCAAGCCCCCATCGCCAGGCACTCTGCGCCATCGCGGCACAGCTTGCTGAACTTTTCCGCAAGGATGCACTGCTGGTCGTAGGCGTGTTCTCCGGCAGGCCGGGCGCCTGTGTCCGTCGTCGCCAGCCTGGGGTATCGCTCGGTCTTTCGCTCGAAGATAGGGGTGAAGGCTTCGAAAGATGGCGTTGACGGGGTAATCGTACTTTCCGTGCAACATCTGGCGGTGAGGCAAGAATTACCCTTATAAATCAAAGTATTAATAAAGCATCAAGTTCACCAGATTGCATCCTTTCGATGCAAAATCTGGCGCCAGCCTTGCCAGCAAACGCAGCCCTAGAGCCCTCGAACAATGCAGAAAGGCGCGCCGCATGTTTGTGTGCGAACGATAGGTGCCGACCTCGCTCCTCTACAACGTCCAGTGGATGTCGCGCAAGTTCAAGGAACTGCAGGAGAAGGGACATCCCGTTGATGCCGAGGTGCTGAAGGTGCTTTCCCCTTACCGGCGCGAGCATATCAATCGGCTCGGGGACTACTGCTGGACCTCCAGAGACGGGCTCCGCCACTCGACCCAACGATAGATTTTCTTGTCAAATCAGCCACTTAGTGGAGATGCGTCGGATTTTTTACGAATAGCGGCCAACCCTCAGGAGACGCTCCAGGACCTCTTATGGAGAGTCAGTCTGCCGGCGCCATTGTGGGGTCCGGCAGATTCGGCGTCGTTTCAACTACGGATGAATGCCAACAGGTCGGCGTTGAACCTGTCCTTGTGCGTGTCGGTGAGCCCATGCGGC
>NZ_JBFTNE010000143.1:0-14785 GCF_056397325.1 Cupriavidus sp. 05N39 | reverse complement strand
GCCTATGACCTGCTAATCCAGGCGGAGTCGGGATTCGTTTCTATCACCGGCACGCCGGAGAGCCCTTCGAAAGCGGGTTGCTCCATTGCCGACATCGCAGCAGGCATGTACGCGTACACCAACATCCTGGCCGCGCTGTTGCAGCGCAGCAAGACCGGTAAGGGGGCGCATATTGACGTATCGATGTTGGAGAGCATGGTTGAATGGATGAACTATCCACTCTATTACGCTTTTGACGGTGCCACGCCGCCTCCGAGGGCCGGCGCATYGCATGCGACCATCTTTCCTTATGGCCCGTTCACGGCCGGTGACGGGAAGACCATCATTCTGGGGCTTCAGAATGAACGCGAATGGGATGCCTTCTGCCGGGTTGTCCTGGAGCGGCCGGAACTTGCGACTGATGAGCGGTTTGTCTCAAATTCGCTGCGTGCCAAAGGCCGGGTGGAGCTGACGGAAATCATCGCCAATGCATTTTCCTCGCTGACTATTGATGCAGTAGTGGAGCGCCTGGAGCACGCGCAGATTGCTAACGCACGCATGAATGATATGCGGGATGTCTGGAATCATCCGCAACTCAAGGCACGGGAGCGCTGGACTTCGGTCCAATCACCGGTGGGGGTCATCCCGGCATTGCGCCCTCCTGGGATGCCGCAGTCGTTCGAACCACGGATGGATGCAATCCCCGCGCTTGGCCAGCACAGCGAGAGCATTCTTCGTGAACTCGGCTACACCAGTGATGACGTCTCCCGCTTGAGCACCGAAGGCGCAATCTAACGTCACGCTCTACCGTAGACTGACGCCGCTCCCTCAATTCGTGCTGCCTCTTCACGCCTCGTTCGTGGGCGAGAGGGCGGGGGCATGCGCGCTTGCACACCAGAATTTGACCAAATGGCAACCAACAACTCTGCTCGTTCCTATCTCTTTGTGCCGGCCAATCGCCCCGAGCGCTTTGCCAAAGCTCACGCCTGCGGCGCCGATGTGGTCATTCTTGACCTTGAGGATGCCGTTTCTACTGACGATAAGGACCGAGCCCGGCACCTCTTGGTGGACTACCTGGCAACTGGCGGCTCTGGAATGGTGCGAATCAACGCGACGCAGACGCAATGGTTCGAGGACGACATCCGAGTGTGTCGCAAGGACGGTGTCCGTGGAGTGATTCTGCCGAAGGCAGAAAGCGCAGCGGATATTGCTCTGGTGGTGAAGCATCTTCCTCCGGAGGTCAAGGTTCTTCCGCTTATTGAAACCGCCAGAGGCATGGCCAACGTCAGCGAAATTGCTGCTGCACCCGGAGTAGCGCGCCTTGTATTTGGTACTGTGGATTTCCGGACTGAGCTCGGCATCGAGGGAGACGACCAGGAGTTGCTCTTCTTTCGTTCGATGCTMGTCTTGGCGTCGCGGGTTGCGGGAATTGCTTCGCCAGTGGATGGGGTGACGGTATCCATTTCCGATGTGGATGAACTTCACAGGGCGAGTGAGCGCGGTCGGAGGCTGGGATTCGGGGCAAAGCTGTGCATTCATCCAGCACAGGTCTCCGGGGTGAATGGCGCCTATCGGGCCACCGAAACTCAGCTTGCCTGGGCGAAGAAGGTCGTTGAGCAAGCCAAGACCAGTCCCGGCGCCTTCCAACTCGACGGAGAGATGGTGGATGCACCGGTCATTGCGCGCGCGGTCGACCTGCTAAGGCAGGCCGGTCCGCAGCCAGATTGAAAGCATGCACGCGCAACATTCTCAACTACGAAGTGGCCCCCACGATGAAGAAAATCTGCAGTCTCCTAGTCGCAAACAGGAGCGAAATCGCCATCCGCGTGATGCGCGCCGCCAGTGAGCTGGGTATCCGTACCGTAGCCATCTACTCGTACCAGGACCGGTTTGCACAACATCGCTTCAAGGCGGACGAGAGCTACCTCGTTGGCGAGGGGAAGAAGGCGGTTGATGCGTACCTCGACATCGATGACATCTTGAGGGTGGCAAGGGAAGCAGGCGTAGACGCAATCCATCCGGGCTATGGATTCCTGTCCGAGAATCCGGAGTTTGCCGAGCGTTGCGCGCACGAGGGCATCGCCTTCATTGGCCCGAAGCCAGAGGTGATGAGGGAGCTTGGCAACAAAGTGGCCGCAAGGGCGCTGGCCGAGCGCGTGGGTGTACCGGTGGTTCCTGCCACGAATGCTCTGCCGGATGACATCGAGGAAGCCAGGAAGCTGGCGGCGGCCATCGGCTACCCCCTGATGCTGAAGGCTAGTTGGGGCGGAGGCGGCCGCGGCATGCGGGCGATTCAGCAGGAGGGAGACCTGGCTGACGCCATCGCAGCGGCCCGTCGCGAAGCGAAGGCGGCCTTTGGCAACGACGAGGTCTACCTCGAGAAGTTCATCGTGAGAGCGAAGCATGTGGAGGTCCAGATTCTCGGCGACACCCACGGCAACATCGTTCATTTGTTCGAACGTGATTGTTCGGTGCAACGTCGAAATCAGAAGGTGGTGGAGCGGGCGCCCGCTCCCTACCTAGATGACGCCACGCGACATGCCTTGTGCGGCGAGGCGTTGAAGCTTGCGAATGCGGTGTCGTATACGCATGCCGGCACGGTGGAATTCCTGATGGATGCTGACACCGAGGAGTTCTACTTCATCGAGGTAAATCCCCGAGTGCAAGTCGAACACACCGTTACCGAGGAAGTGACGGGTGTCGACATCGTGAAGGCTCAAATTCGCATCACCGAAGGGGCGAGCATTGGTGACGCCCCGTCGGGGGTGCCAGACCAGGACGGCATCAAGCTGCGCGGACATGCTGTCCAATGCCGCGTTACCACCGAAGACCCAGAGAACGGATTCGCACCTGACCACGGCAAGGTGACTGCCTATAGAAGTGCTGCAGGCTTTGGCATTCGCCTGGATGCGGGTACAGCCTACACGGGGGCCGTTGTTACCCCGTACTACGATTCGTTGCTCGTCAAAGTGACTTGCAAGGGCCGAGATGCGGATGAGGCCAATGAGCGCATGAGTCGGGCACTGCGCGAGTTCCGGGTCCGGGGCGTGGCGACCAACCTAGCGTTTCTGGGGAACGTTATCGAACATGAAGAGTTTCGTTCGGGGCGCTGCACTACCCGGTTCATTGACAATACCCCGGAGCTGTTTAGTTTCCGCCAGCGCCGAGACCGAGCGACGAAACTGCTGAACTTCATCGCCGATGTCAACGTCAACGGCAATCCCGATGTCAAGGGCCGCCTCGTTCCCAAGTCCATCATCCTGTCGCACCCGCTTCCTCTGAAGACGGTTAGCGATGAGATTCCGGAGGGAAGTCGGACGCTACTGTCCAGGCTTGGACCCAGAGCCTTCGCCCAGTGGATGAAAGACAGTTCTGGCGTCTTGCTCACCGACACTACGATGCGCGATGCTCACCAGTCGCTGCTGGCAACGCGGCTCCGCACGCAAGACATGACCGCCATCGCACCCTACTACGCGCGCCAGTTGTCGGGACTCTTTTCAATGGAATGCTGGGGTGGCGCTACGTTCGACGTGGCAATGCGGTTCCTGCGTGAAGACCCGTGGCAGCGCCTTGCGGCACTACGCGCCGCCGTCCCCAATATCCTGTTCCAGATGCTGCTGCGCGGCTCCAATGCCGTTGGGTACACGAACTATGCGGACAACGTGGTGCAGCACTTCGTCAAACGCGCTGCCGCGGAAGGCATTGACCTTTTCCGGGTTTTCGACTCGTTCAACTGGGTCGAAAACATGCGAGTGGCGATGGATGCCGTCATTGCGTCCGGGGCGCTTTGCGAAGGCACAATCTGCTACACCGGCGATTTGTTTGACAGTTCGCGAGACAAATACAACATTCGCTACTACGTTGACATTGCAAAGTCGTTGGAAAAGGCCGGCGCACATATTCTTGGAGTCAAGGATATGGCAGGTGTTTGCAGGCCGCAGGGCGCATTCGCGCTGGTGAAGGCCTTGAAGGAGGAAGTGGGTATTCCCATTCACTTCCACACTCACGATACGAGCGGCGCATCCGTGGCGTCGGTGCTGGCGGCCGTGGAGGCGGGGGTGGATGCGGTCGACGGCGCCATGGATTCCATGAGCGGGCTGACGTCCCAGCCAAGCCTGGGTGCCATTTGCGCAGCCCTTGAGCATGACGCGCGCAAGCCGGCAGTAGGCTATCGTGACCTGCAACCCTTCTGCACATACTGGGAATCAGTCCGCAAGAACTACGAGCCCTTCGAGGCGGCGATGCGGGCGGGCACCTCGGATGTCTACCGTCACGAGATGCCTGGCGGTCAGTATACAAACCTGCGGGAGCAAGCTCGGTCGCTGGGACTGGAGGCGCAATGGCCAGAGGTCGCACAGGCTTATGCCGATGTCAACGTCATGTTTGGGGATATCGTTAAAGTCACGCCATCTTCGAAAGTCGTTGGCGACATGGCGCTTCACATGGTCGCAAACAAGCTGTCCACAGGCGATATCCTGGACCCCGCGAAGGAAGCCTCGGTGCCGGAATCGGTCGTCTCAATGTTCCGTGGAGAGATGGGCTACCCAGCCGACGGCTTCCCTTCGGCTCTGCAGCAAAAGCTCCTGCGGGGTGCCAAGCCAATCGTCGGTCGCGCCGGCGCTCATATTCCGCTGGTGGACTTGGAAGCGGCGCGCAGCCAGGCGGAACGAGAGATTGGTCAGCCGGTTTCCGACAACGACCTCGCCTCGTACCTCATGTATCCCAAGGTCTTCAAGGACTTCTGTGCGCATCGGGAACAGTACGATGACGTTTCCATCCTTCCCACCCCCGTCTTCTTCTACGGGCTCACTCCCGGTAACGAAATTGCGGTGAACCTGGAGCGGGGTAAGACGCTGTTCGTAGGCTTGAACGCCCAAGCCGAGCCGGACGAGGAGGGCGGCGTGCGCTTGTTCTTTGATGTCAATGGTCAGCCGCGCCCAGTTCGTGCCAGCAAGCGAGAGGCTGGGAAGCTTGCCGCGGGGGCAAGAATGGCCACCGCCGGCAATCCGATGCTGGTCGGCTCGCCGATGCAAGGTGCCGTGATAACTGTGAACGTCAGGGTGGGGCAAGTTGTCGCCAAGGGTGAAGTCGTGGCTGCAATTGAGGCAATGAAGATGGAGACAAGTGTCGTGGCTGAAGTCAGTGGGACGGTGAAGGAGATTCTCGTGCAACCAGGCGCTCAGGTTCGCGCTGGCCAGCTACTGATGGAGTTGCAGTAAGACATTCCAGGCTGATGAAGGCGGCGGCACACTGGTGTCGCCGCCTTCGATTCGTCAGGCTCCAATGGAACGGATGACATCCAGAGTTGTACCGTCACGATATTCGACGATTCCAACCACCTTGCCCTCGGCTGTGCCGGGCTGATGATAGTGCTCAAGGCCACGGCAGGCCTTTTCCTGCAATTCGTGGATGCTGACAACCGGAAGACCGGAGGCAATCAGTCGCTCTTTGACCTCAAGGCGAAGCGGGTTGACTGCGATACCTGCTTCCGTCACGACCACGTCAATGGTGGCGCCAGGTGTGGTGACGGTACGTACCTGCTCCACAATCTTCGGTACGTTTCCGGCTCTCAAGCGAGTTGTGACGATGGCGAGTTCGGCACCGGCTGCTGTGTCGCTGTGACCGCCGGACCCGCCAATGATGCGACCGTCGCTGGCGGTCGTCACGTTGACATTGAAATCAAGGTCGACCTCCGCTGCACCGAGAACCATGGCGCTCAGGCGATTGACAACAGCTCCCTTGTTCCAGGGATTCGCGTACATCGAGGCAGACATTGCCTGGTGAAGTGGGTTGGTGCGGAAGGATTCCACTGCACGTAGGTCGAAGCACTGAACGTCCAGCAGACTGCGAAACAGGCCTTGCTCGAGCATCTCAACCAAGTAGCCGGTGATGCCTCCAGCCGCAAAGCTGCCTTTGACACCGCGACGGGCCATGATTTCGCCAAGGGCCGCGGCAACCGCGAGAGAGATGCCGCCGGCGCCGGTCTGGAAGCCAAAGTCCTCGCCAAGGAGGCCCGCCGCTTCGATGACCCGAGCAGCCAGAGATGCAATGGCCAGGCCCACGGGCTCATCGGTTGGCCGGGTCGTCCCGGACACAATTCTGGTGCTATCCCCGATGGAATGGACAGGGACCACATAGTCGATGTAGTCCTGGCTGATGGCGATAGGGCAGGCGGGATAGGGAACCAGGTTGTCGGTGACCGCAATCACCGTGGCCGCGTAGCGCACGTCGGCTTCGGCATAGCCGAGCGTTCCACAGGCTGACGGGCCGGACACACCGTTCAAGTTTCCATAGTTGTCAGCGGTCGGTGCAGCTACAAAGGCGGCATCGATAGCTAACGCGCCTGACTCGATGAGGCGGGCGCGCCCTCCATGGGTGTGCATGAACATGGGGGCGGCAAGCGCGCCGCGCGCCACCGCGCCGGCGACGGGACCTGACGCATACCCAGTGTAAATCTGGCCAATGACGCCGGCTTCCATGAGTTCCACCCACGGGCCATGTACCGGGAAGATTGAGCTGGCGGCCACGGTCAGGCCGCGCAAGCCTTGATTCGCGGCCTCGCACAACACTGCATTGGCAACAGCATCGCCGTTGCGAAGATGATGGTGGAAGGAAATGGTTGAGCCGTCACGCAATCCGGCCGCGTCGATGGCTTCGCGCAACGAGGGCAGTACCTTCGGAGTGCCACGGGGAAATGTGCGTAGGCTGGGCGCCGCGCGCCGATGCACCTCGGGGCAACCGGTGATGCCAGCATAAGGTACCAGACGTTGGCCGCCCACCCATTCCGGAATATCACGTCCAATCTTGTTTTTCACGCGTCCTCCGCATTGCATTGTAGGAACTACAGTCCATCGTCTCTCAGGCGTGCGACCGTCTGGAGCGATACGCCAAACCAATCGTAGAACGACGCTTCCAGGTCGCCTTTGCTACCCCAGCCCACTCTGTCCCGCAGGTCCGCGACGGAGAGCTTGAACTGTATCGACTCGAATAGCGCGCGCATGAGACGTTGCGTCCGGCATATGTGCGTGAAGGCCATGCCTTGCGTGAACAGAGCGGTCCGGATTCGTTCGGGTGTCGTGTTCAGCGCATGGGCAACTGTATGAGCATTCCAGTTCTCCTGTGGGTGGTGAAAGACCGTTCCCGAAATCATGTCCCGCAGAAGCGGCGCCCATGAGGGCGTTTCCGCGCTTAGGTGCGATGGGCCCAGGGTAATTTCCTTCAGGTTCCCATCGGCGAGTTCCAGATAACAGCTAGACGCGGAAAACACGCTGCCACCCAGTTGCAGGTCGATTGATTCGAAAGCTGGAATGTCGATAGCACGGTCCGTTTGCAAAGTGCGTGAAAATCCATTTCGCGTAAGGGCATGTTCGCCGTGACAGGAGGCAATCCGCATGGGAAATGCCGGCACGAGTCTGTGGAGAGCCACTCGGGAGCGACAACGAATCTGGACGCGCATGGGGGTCTGCCGAATCGGATGGTTTGAGCCAATCTTGGCCACAGTTTCGCGCTACGTAAATCCGGTTCTTCCGAACGCTCCATTCGGGTAAACGCATGCTCGATGTTTTCTGTGCAGCCGAAAGGCTCGTTCCGAACTTGCGAATGGGAAGTTGCCCTTAGCCCGTGCATAGTGGGGGCCTAGAAAACAGACCGAAGAGACGTTCATGGACACTGCCAAGCTGAAGGAGTGGGTCGGCAACTCAACCGAGTCCCACGACGAGATAACCGCGTTCCCCGTCAAGGCGCTCTCCGCGACCCTGGACCGTGAAGACCCAGCACCGGTTCGCGGAGACGCACTCGCCCCTCTCTGGCATTGGCTGTACTTTTTGCCGTTGCACAGGCAGTCTGAGCTGGGCGTTGACGGCCATGCCAAGCGAGGCGGCTTCCTGCCGCCGGTGCCGCTTCCGCGACGCATGTGGGCCGGCGGGCGGTTGCGGTTTCATCAGCCCCTCCGCGTAGGTGAGACTGTATCGAAGAAGTCCACCATTCTGGACGTGAATGCCAAAACAGGGCGGACGGGGTCACTGGCCTTCGTCACCGTGGAGCACCAGTATTCCGGAGCGCGGGGCCTTGCGGTGACCGAAGAGCACGACATCGTCTACAGGGAAGAAGCCTCGCCAAATGCGACTGGTCCGGAGCCGGTTGCTGCGCGTACCGACGAAGACTGGTCTCGCGAAGTGGTGCCCGACCCAGTGCTGCTGTTCCGATTCTCCGCCCTGACCTTCAACGGTCACAGAATTCACTACGACCACCCGTATGTGACTGCTGTCGAGCATTACCCTGACCTCATTGTCCACGGCCCGTTGTTAGCCGTGCTGCTCCTCGACCTGGTGCGCAGGAACTTGCCTGACGCCACGGTTAGCAGCTTCTCCTTCAAGGGAGTTCGCCCCACCTTCGTGCCCCAGCGTTTTTACGTCTGCGGGAAGCGAAGCKGGGACGGGAAGTCTGTTGAACTGTGGATTCGCCACGAGGGCGGTGCGCTTGCGATGACTGCTACTGCCGAACTTAGCTAAACGAACGTACACGGAGACTATCGTGCTGAACAAAGTCGATGAACATCAAGAAATCCGCGAAGCTATCCGCGATTTGTGCGGTCAGTTCTCTTCGGAGTACTTCCGCAAGATTGACGAGGTGCGAGGCTACCCGGAGGAGTYCGTCAACGCACTGACGGCCGCCGGCTGGCTGGCAGCTCTGATTCCTGAGGAGTACGGTGGCTCCGGGCTGGGCCTGACGCAGGCGTCGGTCATCATGGAAGAAATCAACCGCGCCGGCGGTAATTCCGGCGCTTGCCACGGGCAGATGTACAACATGGGAACGCTGCTGCGCCATGGCTCGGCAGCGCAAAAGAAGGAATACCTTCCGAAGATTGCGAGCGGAGAGCTACGTCTGCAATCGATGGCGGTTACGGAGCCGACTACAGGCACCGACACGACAAAAATCAAGACCACCGCAGTGCGTAAAGGCGACAAGTATGTCGTGAACGGGCAGAAGGTCTGGATTTCGCGTGTCCAGCACTCCGACCTCATGATTCTGCTGGCACGGACCACGCCGCTGGCGGAGTGCAGGAAGAAGTCAGAAGGAATGTCCATCTTCCTCGTGGACCTGCGCGAAGCCATCGGTAAGGGTATGACGGTCCAGCCCATTATCAACATGGTCAACCACGAGACTAATGAGCTCTTCTTCGACAACCTGGAGATTCCGGCGGAGAACCTCATCGGCGAAGAGGGCAAGGGTTTCAAGTACATCCTGGATGGCCTGAACGCCGAACGTACGCTGATTGCAGCGGAGTGCATTGGAGACGGCTACTGGTTCATCGATAAGGTGACCAAGTACGTCAACGAGCGTGTGGTGTTCGGTCGCCCCATTGGCCAGAATCAAGGCGTGCAGTTCCCAATCGCCAAGGCCTTCGTGAACGTGGAGGCAGCAAGCCTAATGCGTTTCAAGGCTGCGAAGCTGTTCGACGAGCATCAGCCCTGCGGCGCGGAAGCTAACATGGCCAAGCTGTTGGCAGCGGATGCATCGTGGGAAGCCGCCAACGCCTGCTTGCAGTACCACGGTGGCTTTGGCTTCGCTGCAGAATACGATGTCGAGCGCAAGTTCCGTGAGACTCGTCTGTACCAGGTCGCCCCGATTTCCACGAACCTGATTCTCTCGTATGTTGGTGAGCACATCCTTGGGATGCCACGCTCATTCTGATTTTCTGGCCTTGTGACCTATGGTGACTGGCAATCGGTTGCGAGTCGCATCCTTAGGCCGGGTAATCGTAGGTCATGGGTTCATCGGTGTCCTCCTCACTTGGACCTCAGTTCGTGCCCCGTTTCGGAGCGAGAGGCGCAATGATGCGAGTTGCCCCCCTTGTGCAGGCCATGCAGTTCCTTGATGCCGGCATCAGGAAAATCTATTTCATCACGCGTCGCTTCGCGACGTAGATATGGCACCGATACGTAAGCTGCAGTATTAGCTGTCATAAAGAGCAGTGCAGCCTACGCAAAAAATATTAGCGGAAGCGATTTTGAAATCGCAATTTTCGCAAAATTGCATTGTCAGGAGACAAAGATGTTGCCTAAAGATGTGGCCCATATGGGGGCCGACGGGCGCTTGCTTGCTGCTCAAGAACCTATCCAAAGTCGCGTCAAAGGAATTATCGGTGCCTGCTCCGGAAACCTGGTCGAGTGGTATGATTTCTTTGTCTACGCTTATACCTCTATCTATTTCGCCTCGGCCTTCTTCCCTTCCGGAAATCAGTTGAGCCAACTGTTGGCAACTGCCGGCGTCTTCGCGGTGGGGTTCTTTATGCGGCCACTAGGCGGATGGATATTCGGTTGGATTGCGGATACCCGAGGTCGGAAAATATCGATGATTATCTCGGTCTTCATGATGTGCGCCGGCTCGCTGATGATATCCGTGTTACCAACCTATCAAACCATCGGCGTCGCTGCTCCCGTTCTCCTCGTTGTCGCCCGCTTGTTACAAGGCTTATCGGTCGGCGCGGAGTATGGTACCGGAGCGACTTACATCAGTGAGGCATCGGTCGCCGGTCGCCGAGGTTTCTTCGGGTCATTCCAGTACTTCACAATTGTTGCCGGACAATTGCTTGCGCTGTTGACGGTCACTGTTCTGCAGCATACTTTATCCCATACAGAACTAATGGAATGGGGTTGGCGGATACCCTTCTTCATGGGGGCTATGAGTTCAATTGTGGTTGTTTATCTCCGTAGAGCCATGACTGAAACGGTGTCCATGCAGGAGATGAAACGGAAGGATGCGGGCTCGATTTTTGGTTTGCTGCAACATAAGCGTGCAGTGCTGCTGGTTCTTGCATTCACTGCAGGTGGTTCGCTCTACTTCTACACGTTTACGACGTACATGCAGAAGTTTCTCGTCGTATCCGCTGGCATGAATCCAGAAACCGTTAGCATAATCATGACGGCGTCACTGGTATTATTTATGCTATGCCAACCAATTTTTGGGTTGCTGGCGGATAAAATCGGAATTAGGACCAATATGCTGCTATTTTCTGGCCTGGCGACGCTGCTAGTAGCTCCCATACTCTTCGCGCTGCACTCGGTAACGAACCCATATGCGGCATTTGGATTGGTAGTATCGGGTCTTTTGATTGCATCCTTCTACACGCCAATTGCAGGGATTGTAAAAGCTGACTTGTTCCCAGCGACGGTCCGTGCGCTCGGTGTTGGCTTGCCTTATGCCCTTGCAAATGCGACGTTTGGGGGAACTGCCGAGTACGCAGCTCTGTCGCTGCATTCGGCGCACATTGAATCGTATTTCTTCTTCTACGTTGCGGCACTTGCGGCAGTCACATTCATCGCCTCGACACTGATGTCAGACCTCGCCAAACACGGCTACCTAGACGGGTCCGGAAGGATTGAAGCGAATACCGGCTTCCGACGGCGAGGTCTATTGTGATGTTGCTCCGCAGGACCGCAGACCTGGCTGGGAGAGGTCTTGTGTGGCATAAAGCACTATCTTTGCCGAAGTTCCACCGGTTGCCGTCGTTGACCTGATGTACTTCGGGTATCGCTTACCATCCATGCGATTGGTGGAACTTTGCTCAGCAATTAGGGGGGAGGACGGGCGGCGCAGGAGCGCCGCCCGTTGTCTTTACGGCTGGGTGCGGTCGAGATGCCCGGTGTCAAGCGCGGGGTAGACCAGTTGTTGCATGACTTCTACGAGCTGTGCAGGTGCCGGGCGTTCCTGGCCGCCGGCATTGCRCCCGCGCCGAAGCGCCGGGGTGCCCCCTAGGATGGCGATGTGGGCGTTGYCGCGCGACGTGCCCCCGGCGAATGCCGCAAAAGTGTGCCGGAAACTGCAGAATGTGAGAGGGCGCTCGCCGAAGCCAAGTTCCTGTCGGACGTAGCGGGAAAACCAGCGGCTGAAGGCCATTGCACGGTAATCGGCGCGGTCCGTCGCTAGCTGGGGAAAAAGCGGGCCGCTGCCGCGCGCGGTGCGCTCGCCGGCGACATAGGCAGGGAGGCCCCACCGCAGCAAATGCGAATGGAGCGGGACATGCCGTACCCCGGCTAGTGAGGCAGTCGCGTCGTCGCGCCTGCGCTCACGAAAACGCAGGCACCACACCCCCTCGAGTTCGAGGACGTCGGACAGCTGGAGGCGGCAAAGTTCCGGCAAGCGCGCGCCGGTGTAGAGTCCTAACAGGGGCAGCCAGTATGCGGCGTCGCCCCAGGTCTTGACCTGACATTCTCGCTGTGTGTAGACGGGCGAAGCAAGCAGCGCATTGAGCTCCGCGATGGTGAATGCACGGGGGGGATTACGACGCGCCCACGATGCCGCGGGCCGCGCCTTGACGCTGCGTAACAGATTTTTGGCTGAGGTGTCAGATTGTCGGCGCATGGTTTCGCCAGGCCGTTGCGATGTCAGGTGGTACGAATTCGGTTGGTGTTCACGACGGCAGTCTTCTTCGTACGGGGGCGTCGGAGGGTGAGGCTCGAAATTATGCGCGAAGGCCTGGGCGCGGGGTGTAACGATAACAGGCTTCATCTCTAAATACTCCAATGTGGTAGGAGCTTTGTATAGCGAGGGCGGCMATCACCGCGCCCTGTCTAAAACGAATTTCCAGAAAAATTAAAAAGAACGTGAGCGCGTGCGACTTAAAATGAAGTCGCAAAGTTGGCGGCGCCGTGCCAATTGGTTGTTCCTGGCCAATTGCTTTGTCACAGATGCCTGCGGACTATGGCGGGGATGGGGACCTCGCGGCGCCTTGCGACTCTGGGCAGGGCTCAGGGGGCGAGGCGCTGCGCGGGGCGGCCGGGGGGGCTAGGCGCACCTACCACTCAGCAGGCGGCCGCGTTGTGCTGTCGCAACGCGACCTGCGACGGAGTGGTTGGCAGCCGGTCCGACGAGATATCACGGGCTGGCCGGGCGTCACATACAAACTTGGTTGCTTCTAGGAGTCAAAAAAGGACTCTTTCCAACTCCGCCACGCTTCATCAACCATCCTTGTTGGCCTCCGGCGTTTGGTGGAAGTCCGTTGTCTTGGGGAGCCCCTCGCGCCACCAGCATGGCGTCGGCGGACGAGCCGGCATCCGCCGTGGCGGATGACCAGGCGGCTGCGCAGGCTGATGGCGTGGCGGCAGTCTCGCTTTGCTCCGCCTGCTGCCCACGGGTGCCTCACCAAACGAGGTGGCCAATCGCTACAGTCAAAAGAAAGGGGGAGAAGGAATACCTGACAGGCTGCTGCCGTCTTGGGCTGTACTGGATGTTGGGCTTCTTGGACTTCTTCCGCAGCGCAGGCGTTTGCTCTGAGTTCGCGTGTTGAGAAGACTCAGTTGAACGGAAGCGCGCATCGCATCTTACAGACAAATTGACGATTGAAAGGTGCGCAGTGGTCTCCACCAAGCTGAGCATCGTCGTCTCGTAGGTGCTGGCCTATAGGTGCTCTGCCAAGCCCTGCCGAACGCCCTCGCCGTCGCATTTTGCCGGCCAGTCTGGGCGGGAAGCAGTGGACCATCCGACACTGCGAGCGTCGCTTTAGGCAGTCGAGCTTGGAGGTGGCTGACCAGGGTTTAAGTGCCGCCGTGGTCCGGCCGTACCGGGGCTTGCTGGTAGTTTCAGCGGTTTAACCGGTCGGGTCGTTCAGGGGGGCTCGAGGAATAGTCCACGTGGGCAGATGGCGCACGGGTTCAGTCAGGGACGGGAAGAGTGCACAGGAAAGATTCAAGAACATCGCTTCGCCGCCGAACGATGGCGTAGGAAAGTGAGGGGCCCGTTCAAGGGGGGAGGGCAGGCCCATCCGGCCGGCACCCGGAGTTGAATCCTTGATGAACTGCCGCGTTAGAGCGAAGCGCGTGACTGATTACCATCTTGGAAGGCTTGTAGTCGCTCCTAGGGGGAGAGTTGAACCTCATCGCGCAGCCGTGCCATGCGGCGAAGCTGTGTTGCACTCCGAGTTGCGAGCGCAAGATGCGCGAGCTAGGTATTGAAAAGGATTACGGCTACGGTTCCGGCCTGTTGCGATAAGGGCTGGCACCCGTGTCGAGTGGAACATTTCGCCGCAAAACACCCAAAAAGGTGGAAGGGTTTGCCATTTTGCGGGTGCTGTATTAAGCACGCTATGGCGAGGAAGGTGGAAGGTTTTGCCACCATCAAGGATTGATGGCGGCTCACGCATCACCGCCTGGCGCCCCGGTCAGAAGATGCCGTGCGCAATACCGAATGCGCTGGGTGCCGGCCATTCAGGATGGTTTGGTCCTGTAGACGCGCAACTGCTTTCCCTGCAAAGCATAGCCGTGCACGATGCCGCTCTCCTTGAAGGCCGCGAGGTGGCGTCGCACATGCCGATTGAAGTCCTTTTGCGCATAGGTGGAGCCCGCGGCTGCGTGCATCGCGTGCAGGTCAAATGGCAACAGGCAGGAATCGGCTTTAATAAAGCCATACAACCAGCTTGCGAGCCCGTCCTTCATGGCCAGGCGCTCACTGGCCTTCATAAACGTCAGGCTGCGCGTCAGTATCGGCATCAAATCCTCCGACAACCAGACAGACCAACACTCTTTGTTGAATGAGGCTTCGCTGACCAAACGAAAGTCGTGCATGACCGCGTGAGGGAACACTGCCCGAATGCGAGCGCGGCGCAATCTTAGGATGCAAGCCTGGAGTTTGGCAACGCTGTCACCGCTATCTGCCCAACCCAACTCGTCGCGGCAGAAGGGGCGGGCGACGAATTCGATGACATCACCGATGATTTTGCCTGAGCGATGGCGAAGAAGGGCCAGCAGTGTGCGCAGGTCGTCCTGGCGGAGTTCTTCACCTTGATATGCGGAGTTCTTCACCTTGATAT
>NZ_JBFTNE010000142.1:0-15301 GCF_056397325.1 Cupriavidus sp. 05N39 | reverse complement strand
TGCGCGTCCTGCTGGAACCGTCGCCGATCCTGCTTCACCGTCATGTTGCGCCTCTGGATCTGCCTGCACCTCTCGTCCCTGCCACTCGAAGTCTTCCGGCCGAATTGGTCCACTGAGTTGGCTGTGGCGGTGTTGGACAAGGAACGCGTCCACCTCGGCTCACGCCTGGCGGCGGAGGCTGGCGTCCGCCCGCAGATGCGCCGCGGCGGTGTGCTGACCATCGCGCCGCAGACCCTGCTATACGATCGGGCCCCGGAGAAGGAAGCCGACGCTCTGCAGCGTGTGGCCATGGCGCTCCTGCAGTTCGCGCCCAACGTGGTGCATGCCGAGGAAGCGTCCGTGCTGGTCGACGTGTCGGCCAGCCTGCGGCTGTTCGGCGGCATCCGCCAGTTGCGCCACCGCATGCGCGCCTCGGTCGCTGCGCTGGGGTTCAGCGCGGCCTGCGGCTGTGCGCCGACGGCCCAAGGCGCTTGGCTGTTGGCCCACGCCGGCGGTGGAAGCACACTCAAGATCGAGGCATTGGAACGCCGGCTGGGCGCCCTCGCCGTCGGCACCCTGCCCGCCGCACGGCCATTCCTGGAATGGCTGGATGGACTGGGGTGTCGTTGCCTTGGCGATATTCGCCGGCTGCCACGGGCCGGGCTGCAGCGTCGGTGCGGCCGCGAACTGAACGAGACGATGGATCGCGCCCTGGGCCAGGCGCCAGAGATCTTCGAATGGCTACAGGCCCCGCCAACCTTCTCCGCGCAGGTCGACCTCCCCGATCGCATCGAGCATGCGGAGGCCACCCTGCTCTACAGCCGCGGGCTCATCGTGCAGATGCTGGGCTGGCTGGCCGCGCACCACTTGGCGGTCACCAAAGTCCTGGTGGAACTCAAACACGAGCGCGGCCGCGAGGCGCTGGCGCCAACCGTCATCGAGATCGCGCTGGCAGAGCCCAGCTGGAGCGAGGATCACCTGATGCGCTTGCTGCGAGAGCGGCTGGCGCAGCTGCAGGTCGATGCCCCCATGATCGCGGTGCGCCTGTCCGTCACCGACGTGCAGGCCAAGGCGCCGCCGAGCGAATCGCTGTTTCCTGAGCCCGGCGGCACGCCCGAGGACCACGCCCGGGTGATGGAGCTGCTCGCGGCACGGCTTGGCGCCTACAACATCCTGCGGCCGGAGTTGCGTGCGGACTACCGGCCGGAGGTAGCCAACACCTGGGTGCCGGCCGTCGGGAAACCCCGGCCTAGCGCGGCGGCGCCCGCCCTGCCCCGCCCGACCTGGCTGCTGGACAAGCCGATTGCCTTGCTGATCCGCGACCACCGCCCGTTCTATGGCTCGCCCCTGCGCATGGTCTCTCCCCCGGAGCGTATCGAGGCCGGCTGGTGGAGCGGCGAGCTCGTGACGCGCGACTATTACGTGGCCGAGGGCCGCGATCACGCCCATTACTGGGTCTATCAGGAACGCATGGGCAGCCGGGACGGCGATGAGGCCACGTGGTACCTGCACGGGCTGTTCGGGTGAAGGTGGCGGCATGGAATCCCTGCGCACCGGCGGCGGCTTGCCCGACTATGCCGAGCTTCACTGCCTCTCGAATTTCTCTTTCCTGGAAGGCGCCTCCCGTGCGGAAGAGCTGGTCGAGCGCGCCGTGCAACTGGGCTACAGCGCGCTCGCCATCACCGACGAATGTTCGTTGGCCGGCATCGTCCGGGCACATGCGGAAGCCAAGAAGCACGGGCTCAAGCTGCTAGTCGGCGCATCGTTTCGCCTGGTCAATGCGGACGGCAGCCCCTGTGTCTCCTTTGTCGCCCTCGCCCGCAATCGCGAGGGCTACGGCAACCTCTGCGAGCTGATCACGCTGGCCCGTATCCGTACGGCAAAGGGCGCCTACCTGCTTACCCGCCGGGATCTGGATGCCCCGGAAGGTGACTACGCGCACCTGCGAGGCCTGCCCGACTGCACGATCATCTTCACGCCGGAGTACTGCACGCCGGCGGAGCGGCTGGACACCCAAGCCGCATGGATCACGGCCACCTTCCCGGGTCGCGCGTGGATGAGCCTGACCCTGTTGTACCGCGCCATGGACGACATCCATCGGGCGGGCGTCATGGAAGCGGCCGCGGCCAATCACCTGCGCGTTGTAGCCACCGGACACGTGCAGATGCACGTACGCTCACGCAAGCCGCTCCATGACGTGCTGAGCGCCATCCGCCTGGGCAAGGCCGTGCCCGATTGCGGGTACCAGCTGACCCCCAACGCAGAACAGCACCTGCGCTCGCGCCTACGCTTGGCCAATGTCTACCCGCACCGGCTGCTGACCGAATCGCTGCACATCGCCAATCTCTGCCAATTTTCGTTGGATGAGTTGCGCTACGAATACCCCGAAGAAGTGGTGCCGGATGGCATCTCCCCGGCAGACTACCTGCGCAGCGAGACCTACATCGGCGCGCACCGACGATTTCCGCAGGGGATCCCGCATGCCGTGCAAGCGCAGATCGAGCACGAACTGGCGCTGATCCGCGACCTGCAGTACGAACGGTACTTCCTCACCGTATACGACATAGTCAACTTCGCCCGCTCAAACCGCATCTTGTGCCAGGGCCGAGGGTCCGCCGCCAACTCTGCCGTTTGCTACTGCCTCRGCGTCACCGAGGTGGATCCGGCGCGCGGCAACCTGCTGTTCGAGCGCTTCATCTCGAAAGAGCGCGCCGAGCCCCCCGATATCGATGTCGACTTCGAGCACCAGCGGCGCGAGGAAGTCATCCAGTATCTGTACCGCAAGTACGGCCGCACGCGGGCGGCCCTCGCCGCGGCCGTGGCAACCTACCGCCCGCGCAGCGCCCTGCGCGAGTCCGGCAAGGCCTTGGGCGTCGATCCCGCCATCGTCGACCTGGTTGCGAAGGCCCATCACTGGTTTGACGGCAAAGCGGACCTGCTCAAGCGCTTTGCGGGAAGCGGCGTCGATATCGAGAGCGAGCTGACCCAGCGGTGGGCCAACATGGCGACGCAGCTGCTGGGCTTTCCGCGGCATCTGTCGCAGCATTCCGGCGGTTTTGTGCTAGCCCGGGGAAAACTCTCGCGCCTCGTGYCGATCGAGAACGCGGCGATGCCGGATCGCAGTGTGATCCAGTGGGACAAGGATGATCTGGATGCCGTAGGCCTGCTCAAGGTCGATGTGCTGGCGCTGGGCATGCTGTCCGCCATCCACCGCGCGCTAGACCTCGTCTCGGAGCAGCGCGGTGAGGTATTCGAACTGCAGGACATCCCCGCCGAGGATCCTGCCACCTACGAGATGCTGTGCCACGCCGACAGCGTTGGGGTGTTCCAGGTCGAATCTCGTGCGCAAATGTCCATGCTGCCCCGGCTGCAGCCACGCACCTTCTACGACCTGGTCGTCGAGGTCGCCATCGTGCGGCCGGGCCCGGTGCAGGGCGGCATGGTGCACCCCTACTTGCGCCGCCGGCAAGGCAAGGAACCGGTGACCTATCCCAGCCCGGATATGGAAAAGGCGCTGTCGCGCACGCTCGGCGTGCCGATCTTCCAGGAACAGGTGATGCAGGTGGCCATGCTCGCGGCCGGCTTCTCCGCCGGCGAGGCAGACCAACTGCGTCGGGCCATGGCCGCCTGGAAGCGCAAGGGCGGACTGGAACGCTATTACGACCGCATCATCTCCGGCATGCTCGAGCGTGGCTACGAGCGCGAATTTGCCGAGAGCATCTTCCGACAGATCCAGGGGTTCGGCGAATATGGCTTCCCGGAAAGCCACTCGGCCAGCTTTGCACTACTGGTCTACGCCAGTGCCTGGCTCAAGCGCCACGAGCCAGCGGCTTTTCTCTGTGCCATGCTCAACAGCCAGCCCATGGGCTTCTACAGCCCCTCCCAGCTCGTGCAGGATGCCAAGCGGCATGGCGTCGAGGTCCTGCCAGCAGACATCACCGTCAGTGGCTGGGATTCGACGCTGGAGCCGCGCGAGCGCAGGCCGCCGGCGGTCCGCCTTGGCCTGTCCCTGCTGCGTGGCATGCGGCAAGAAGCCGCTCTGCGCATCGAAGACGCGCGCTCGGTGCGCGCATTCACCAGCACCACGGATCTGGCCCGCCGCGCGTCATTGGACCGGCACGACATCCAGGTGCTCGCCGCGGGGAACACCCTGCGCGCCCTCACCGGAGACCGGCGCCAGGCCCTGTGGCAGGCCTCCGTTGCCGTGCCCGACAAGGACTTGTTGCGTCCTGCGGACCTGACGGAGGAACTGCCAACCCTTGCGCCGCCAAGCGAGGGCGAGGAGATCGTGGGGGACTACCGGTCCATGGGGCTGACACTGAACCGGCACCCACTCGCCTTGCTCCGCGCACAACTTGCCGCGCATCGCTTCGAGCCCGCATCGACCCTCTTCGGCTACCAGAACCGCCAGCTCGCGCGTGGCGCCGGCATCGTCACGGTGCGGCAGCGGCCAGGGACCGCGAACGGGGTCCTGTTCATGACCATCGAGGACGAGACCGGTACGGTGAACGTCATCGTGTGGCCATCGGTATTGGAGCGGTACCGCAAGGAAGTCCTTGGGGCACRCCTGATCGGTGTCCTCGGGCAATGGCAATGCGAAGGCGAGGTTCGGCACCTTGTCGCGCAGCGGATGGTAGACCTCACGCCGCTATTGGGGCGGCTGCCGACCAGCGGCCGTGATTTTTGCTGACGGGGCTAGATAAGGCGCGCTTCCTGATACGATTTCGAGGATTCCTGGAGAGCTGGCAATGTGTAACAACTACCTTCCGGTGCAATCCCAGCTGCTGCGCGACGTCTATGGTGTCGAGCCACCACCCCTCGACTACCCGCCGGAGACCTGGCCAGACTATGCCGCGCCGATCATCGTAGGCGGCGACGGCACGCGCCAGGCGCTGATGGGCACATTCGGCATGGTGCCCAAGACCCGCATCCCACTGGGCGTGGCCAAGTTTGACACCACCAACGCGCGATCGGAGACGGTCGGCGAAAAGCGGTCGTTCTCCGGCCCTTGGAAGAAGGGTCAGCTCTGCCTAGTGCCGGCCGCGAGTTTCCACGAGCCGTTCTATGAGGCAGGGCAAACGAAGTCCGTGCGCTGGCGGATCTGGCTCAAGGACGAGCCCGAGTTCGCCATCGCCGGCTTGTGGCGCGCTTGGCCGGGCGAGGCCGGCGGCGAGGTGTTCAGCTTCACCATGCTGACCATCAACTCGGACACGCATCCGTTGATGAACCGCTTCCACGCCCCGGGCAAGGAAAAACGGATGATCGTGATCGTACCGCGGGCGGAATGGGACGACTGGCTGACCTGCCGGGATCCAGAAGTCGCGCGCAGCTTTCTGCGCGAGTTCCCTGCCGATCAAATGCAGGCAGAACCAGCGCCGAGATCACTCCGAATGGCCCCGACGGCAACAAGGGGCCTGTGACCCTGGGTCAGACGCTGCGAGTACGCCCTTCGGGTAAGCACAACCAATGCCCGCTTGGAGACGGTTGGCGAACGCCGCTGTTATCCCACACGCAGCTACGCAGTTACTTTCGCGCGCACCTTTGTACAGCGGCGATGGTCCGCCGCGGGCTTGCTGCCGCGGCATATCGGCTAATACTCCCTTTCGCAGCCGGAGATTAAGCGTTCGACATCAAAACAGGGCGAGAGACCCCATGCGTGCTGGTCGAGGGGTCTTCCGGAGACGCCCCCAGGGGCAAGGAGCATTCAATGGCACGTTCTTCCCGGATGCCCAGGCCGTGCGGGATTTCATGCAAGCGGAATGCGGATGGAAGGACACCGACATCGTTGCGCTCGCGAGCGCGCGCCCGCTGGAAGACTGCGACTGTAAAGCGCGCTTTGGTGAGTGGATCGTCTGGCAACCTTGCGCCGGCTGCGGTGCAAAGTTGGCCTGTGCGCCGGATGCCGTGGCCGACTATCACTGTGACGACTGCGACTACGACACCGACGAATCAATCGGGCGAACACGCGGCCGATGCCGTTATGCTCGACAGCCGACCTCGGGGCGCTACAAGACAGTCGTCGCCGTCAAGTCGACGACGATTCGGGAAGGCTTTGCAAACGAGTTAACCGCAAGTACTGGTCGAGCGCGGCTATCTCGCTCGGCGCGCCGCATAGTGTACTGATCGGCGTAGGCGTCGCTGGCGGTGGCGGTGGCGGTGGAGGTGGCGGTGGAGGTGGGATGGTCAATTGGTCTGGAGGGAATAGGTCTCATCAAGCGCCGTCCACTCCGAGTCCTTGGTCCGCTGACGAACGCGGGCCTGTTTCAAGTCGCCGTTCTCCGTGAACCAGTACTGCGCGTCGAATTCATGGATCTTGACGCCGTCCTTCATGCGCGCGGCCAGGACTCGACGCTCGGTTGACGTGTCGCCCTCAATGATCCGGTACGTCTCCATGCTGCCGTCACGTTCGAGGAAGCTGGCGATCTTGCTGGTGTTGCCGAGATAGAACATGGTTACCTGAGTGCCGTCGGGCCAGTGGACGCTTTGGAGCCGTCCGGCCGGGTCGAAGTCAAACAGGTAGGTCTTCTTCCAGGCATTCTCGTGTTCGACCTGACGGCCGTTCGCGTCGTACTTGAAGGTTCCCTGATAGTCTTGGTCGGTACGGAACGACTTGACGTGGTTGTCTTCGCCGTAGGCGAAGCGGATGGTATCGGTATTGCCTTCCCGGAGCCCAGAGATACGGCCGCGCGCATCCCGGACGATGGTCGTGGCGGCGATAACCTGCAATACACCATCCGTACTGAAACCCATCTCCGGCCGACCAACAGGAAAGATGCGCATTCCGGTGCGGCTGAGCTTCAGCGACGCGCTTTCCGCTTTGACGCCCACCTGGATGAATTCAAGCGTCTCGTCGTCCTTCATCTGCTTGACGTAGTCCGCCACGGACATATCCCTGAGCATCTTCTTCGTGGCATATGTGGGCAGAAACATGATTTCACGGCCTTTCTGGCTGGCCGTGCCGCATCGGTTGTTGACGATCGCCTGGCCGCGCAGCGACAGCCACTGCTCCAGGTCGACGTGGAACCCGCTGAGACGGAGCTTTGGATCGGACACGTGCATGGCCGCGCACCAGCCGAGTCCGAACATGCCATCGTAAGAGCTGTTTCCCTGATACGTTTGCACGAGATCGCCCCAGTCGGTGCGCGTCATGACCCATTCGTGCCAGTAGGTCAGCTTTGTCAGGTCGACTTCCGCGCGCGCCCACAGCGGCGAGCACAGCGACAGCGCGACGAGCGCATGGATCAGGCGTTTCATTTCAACGGGTTTCCTTTTGTGATAACGCCATCCTTGGCGGTGGCGGAGTACCAGCGATCGTCTCCGACGAGACGCACTTTCCCGCTGCCGTCGGGCTTTCCATGCACCATTTGCCCTTCGTAGAGCACTTCCGGCGTTTGCATCGAGCCTTTGCCGGTGATTTCGAAGAACGCATTGGTGCCGTCATGCACAATGACCTCGCCCTGGGTAGTGACGGCCGTCTTGGTGTTCACCTCGATCGACCAGTATTTGCCGGGTGTACGGCCATCAAGATCGAGTGCGGTGCCAATGCCATTGGCCTCCGAGTAGTCCACCTCGGCCATGCGGAGCTTTTCGCCGCGCAGGCCATAGGTGGCACCGCAATTCAGCTTCCCCGCATGGGGGGCGGCACCCAACGGATTGCATTTGAAATAGATCGAATAGGGCAGGTTGGACTCATCCCGTTGGTCCGGAATTGCAATATAGGTTCCCCCTGTCGCGTAGCCACCGTCGGGGTACATTTCCAGGATGATCTGTTCGAAAAGGTTCTGGCGTGTTCCTTCCAACGCCCATCTGGCCTTCGTCGATCCAAAATTTCTCTCGAGATAGGCCTTGAACCCGGGATCGATTTCAGGGGTGTAGGGGAAGTCGATCGCTGACCACTTCCCGGGGGCGCGGTTCTTCATGCTGACGACCCATGCTTTCGCGGCGAGCACCAGCACTGGATTTTCAGGATCGACCTCAGCCGGCGTCATGCGGTTCAGGCGGCTGCCCAGCGCGCCGCAGTAGTAGGCGCTACCGAACATTTCGGCCATATGTGCCCCGTGACGAATCACGGCATCGTGTAAACCTTCGATGCGCCAGGGGGAATAGGCGACCCACGTAGCCGTGAATCTCGGTAAGACCGTCGCCCGTCGCGAATCAGCGGGCTCATGGGCGGTGACCAGCGCACACATCCGATCGCTGTAGAGCACGATGCTGACGGAGCGGTGTTCCGCGATGTGGTTGGTGAAGTCCCTGTCCGACAGCGACTCGATAGATATCTTTTCGGGATGCGTGTGGACAGATCCCAACACAGCTCCCGCGCACTTCACCCCGTTGCGTTCAATGAGAACCGACTGCTGTTTGCCGCCCCTGCATCGCGCCGACTTTCCAAGTCCGGGCATGCCCCTGCCCACCAGTGCTTACACTGTCGACGGCTCTGCGCAGCCGCGTTTCCTCACGCTTGAAACCCTCGGCGTCCATGGTGGCGCGCTTCGACAACAGCGCTTGATAGGCCGCCAATGCCGCTTCGCTGCTTTGCTGGATCGCATCGGGCGTTGTCAGTTCAAGGCAGGCCCCTGCTTCCCGTCCGGTTTCGCGGGTTTCACGCACCAATTCCCAAAAGGCAGCGATCCAGGGATCGGGAATCGTGAGTTCGGCAGGGTAGTCCGCGCTTTTCGAAATGCGTTTCAATCCCGCGAGCACTTGCTCCGACTCGGAAAGCTGTTGCGCGAACACAGGCTTAATGAACGCAGCCAGTAACAGGGCGCACCCCAGTGCGAAGCAGCGTTTCCTGGTCATTATTTCCCCCTATCCCCGTTCTTTGTTCTGCCGATAGGCTCCATAACTTCGCTCGGGAAGTCAATACCGCAGATGCAGGGTAGCGGCCGAACCACCGCGCGGAGGAGATTCTCCATCTTTTCTGAGACCGGTGGCCATCGAATTCTCAGAAAAGTTGGATAGGACTTTGATTTGTAGAGAGCGTCTTGTCTTGTCAACTATTTTGGGGAACCCACACAAGGCCAGCCAGCTTGACAACGCGGAGGAAGACTGGAAAAGTTCCTGTCACCCATGTATCCGCACCAAGTAGATGGACTACCAACTGCATTTTAAAGAAGGAAAGCCACCCGAACTGGGGGCGCAGTATCTTTTCTGGATGTCCAATGGCCTGGTGACCGAGGGGGTCTATTGGCAAAGAGACGGCGCCGAGGTTGTGACGGTTTATTCCATGGTTGAGCCAATGCGGCCGGAGGCTTCAACACATGGGATCGCCAGCGTACGAGCTTGGGCGCACTGCCAGCAGGTCCGCCCGGACTAGGCGACTTCTGTGGTGTCCCCGCTGGACGATAGGCCGAACGGCTCTCCAATTGATGACGTGGCCACCCACCAGCAGCTTTTTCGGCACGGCCCTCCATGTCGATAGTTGGAATTGAATGGAAACGCCCCGTCGGGGGCATTAGGGAGCAAAAACAGATGGGTGAAGCCAAACGACGTGGTAGTCGTGACCAACGAGTGGCCGGTGCGTCCGCATCGATTCCCACACCGGAATCCGTCCGAGACAACATGGGCTTTCCGGAAACGTGCAAGTTCATAGGCTATGTTGTGCACCTCCCAGACAGCGACGAATTCCTAGCTCGTGCCACCGAGCCACAGCCAGGCGTCCTGCTGTATCAGTACGCGGCTACCCCCGGCCTTGCGAAGGTCTATCCCCAACACCACACGGCGAGCAAGGTCGCCAATGGCATCCAGAAGCATCGGACCGTGGTGGCCTTTTTGTTCGACCATGGGACTCAGTGGCTCGTGGGCTTCACGGACCCGGAAACCGAGCCGCAAAGCTGAGAAAGCGCCCCGGCAAGGGAAGGATGGTCCATGAGGTTCTACTTACAGATTGAGACCCAGCTAGGGTGGCGCTATTTGCGCCGGGGCTATTGGGACCGATCCTCCGTCGATGAGCAACGCCCCCAGGTCAAGCGAGGCGAGAATCTGACTGATGACGTCGAGCATGCGGAATGGTGGTCGCAGCGTGGCGTGCAGACCCGGCACGGGCGCTGCTCCTTCGATGTCGTTGCTACAGAGCTGCTCAAGTCCGGATACAAGACGCGGTTCGTCTCGATAGACTGGAAAGGACACCAAGGGGGAAGGGAGCTATCCTTGGAATAAGAGGGGCCGTCTCCGGGCGATCTTTTCTTGTCTCGCCATCATGCCGATAACGGCGATTACTGGTCGGCGTGCTGCGGCTCCCAAAACAAGAAAACGCCCCCGCCAGGGCACCAAGAGAAAACGCCTCCAGCTGGGGAGCAGAGGATAACGCCCACCTCGGGCCGGCAACCGAAGAGAAACGTCATGCACCTGCAGCTTGTTGTCAGCCCTTCGCACTTCGTTGATCGCTACGGTCGCCGAGTTCTGACCGATGGCGGCCAACCAGGCATGGACGGCAATGAGGATGTCGGCTCTACCACGGAGCAATATCGCAATCGCGTGGCGGCCGCCGTCTACGCCAATTGCAAGCATCTGGACAATGCCCAGTTGGGCGAGATCATCGCCTGGGTGCAGCTGTACAAGAGCAAGTGATGTCGCCGGCGATCGACGCCACGGGAAACGCCTCGGCGGGGGTAGACAGCGGCCAAGAGGGCGACGATGGACGAGGACCGTAGCTGGGACAAGACAGACTGGAAGGCACGCGCGGAAACGCTGGCGACCTTGCTGGACGGCTTCCGTGAAGACGCACGCCGCTTCCGGCATCTAATGTCGCTGGCGGAGCCGCATGCCGACGGCTGGCGCATCGAGCTGCCCAGCGATATGCCATTCGAGCGGGCGATCGACACGGACATGCAGACCCGGGCCGTCATCGCAGACCTGCAGCGCAGCGCTCGGGGTGACCAAAGCAACGCCGAATGAGGAAAACGCCCCCCCGAGCAGGGGATCAAGAAATGCCCATCCAAGGCAACTGGGAGAAAGGTAATGAGTAGCAGCGGGATGCGAGTGGAGATCATATTGAGGCGTGCGGCCGATGACCCCGAGGTGAACTCGCCGGAGTTTCAATCGGAGTTGCACACTTTTAGTGGGGCGTTAAGGTCTGCTGGAGTTTCCTATTCCCAGAGGGGAATGGCATTCGATTCCGCCGCAGCCATGGGCTATCCGCTGGCCGAATTCGCCATCAAGGACCTAGCACCGTATGCCGCCACGGTTGTGACAGCCCTGACCGCCTGGATCGGCGCACGCTATGGTCGCAAAGTGCGGTTTAAGGTAGGTGATCTCGAGTTGGAGGCCCGCTCCCCGGGGGAGATTGAGCGGCTCGTGAAGCTGGCTCACAAACATCAAGCCGAACAGATGCATCAAGAGGTTTTGCGGCTTAATGTCATTCGGAATCAGCGTTTGGAAGAGATAGCCAAGCTAACGAGCGATATGGCCATAGCCGGCAGTGCCCAGGAGGGCAATCCGCGGTTTGACGCACTCATGGCCGAGCAGAAACGCTTGTTGGAATCTTCGGAGGCTGCCAACAAGGAAGGATTGGGCCGCGTGTGAATCATGACCAACCGCCGTTGGTTTGCATGTTTTGTTCCCACGAGATCTTCGCCAACTAGCCGTATGCTCGGGAAGCGGGGTAACCTCACAGGGGTGGAGATTTGCCGGCGGCGGCATGAGGGGCACCTCTATGGCCACGCCACAAGTATCGACTATCTGATGTCCGGGCGCCATCGCCAGACTATCGACACCCTGTAGACTTTCAGTCACGCCAATTCTTGGAGCCTACTATGCCGATGACAGATCCCACCGACTCCCTGAAATCATTCCAGGAGCATTTTTCTCTTGGCGTCATTGACGTGCAGCGCGGTGCCCTCGACCAGGATTTGTTCGTCCACCAGGATCAACCGAACGGAACCCTCAGACTCACGTATGTACGACTCAAAGGGCAAACGGTAAGCGCCTTGGCAGTGTTCGTACTGACTGAGCCCATCAACGGAGCGCCGTGCTTCCAGATCGGCTACGCCGTCCCAGAGGTGTATCGGTCCCAGGGAAACGCCAAGGCTACCGTGAGCGCCGCCATTGCAGAGCTGAAGCACGGTCTTGGGCGCAATGGAGCCAAGCCGTTCTATATCGAAGCAATCGTTGGCACCGACAACCTAGCGTCGCAGAAGGTAGCTGGCGAGACTTTGACCGCAGCAACTGAGGCAATCACGGATGAAGTGTCGGGCCTGCCAGCGCTGCGCTACTTGATGAAGATCACCTACCCCTAAAGCCGATGGCTGCCTGCCAGGCGCGGCAGCAGCTGGGCGGCATTCCACGAGCCGAGAACAAAATTCTGCAACCCAACGGCCGCCTCCGGGCGGCCTTTTTTGCCACCCGGCTCCATGCGGATAACTGCTATTATGGCATGGTGTTTTTAAGGATCCCAGCGCTTGCTGGCTTCCTGCAGGCGCCGAGGCGCCTAGATCGGGACGCCGCTGTCAGAAGCTGTATGGCGCGCGGCTCCAATCCTTCAGGACCCGGTAGTCGTGCTCGGGCAACACGATGGTGCCGGCCTCGGCCGCGGCCAGGATTTGCTCCCCCGCCCAAGACCCAAGCCGATTGCCGTGCAACACGAAGAAGAACCAGGCAAATGCGTGGCCAACACGCACGTCGAATCGGAGGAGCTCGTCCCATAGTGCTAACACGGATCCGCGGCGCTTCTCCTTGACCTCTGGCAGCCTGCGCGTCGTGGTCCAAGCCGGAATCACTGTAAGGTGGCGAGACTGGTCCTGCGGGTTCGTATAGTCGCTGACCTCGAAAACCCAGTGGTCAGTGAGCGAGGCACCGTTCCGGCCCGCGCTCGATCGATCCCAGTCAGCGAAAAAACGTGCCAGCCGCGGCTTGCGGTCGCGCAACTGTGGGTACTTATCGAAGTACCGAGCTGAGTGTTCTTCACCGGTCCGAGTATTACGTGTCAGGATGATGACGCGTTCTTGTTTAGCCTTTTCTGCGTCGTCCAACTCGCTCTCAAGGCACAACACCTCCGCGAGATCGTCAATTCTCTCCAGATGGTAGGACGGGGCGCCGAACGGAATACGCGAATCCAGCGACGCGCCCTTGCAGCTGGTTTGTTCCAACAGGCTATCGAGTGACCTGGGTTGGGCGTATATATCCGCTCCAAATAGTGCCCGCTCGATCCAATGTTGATATCGGGTAACGATGATCTGGTAGAACTCCGCTGACCCCGTACCGTAAGGCGCAACAAAGCAGATGCGCTGAATCTCCGCATCCGCAAACCGTAGCTCACCGTCCTTGTGCTTACGCCAGACCGCCACCGGATCGCCGCCGGCTTCCTCAAGTTCTCCCTCCAACCAATCACGGTACTTGCCGAGGGAAGTACCATCTGGCGCGATGACAAGACAATGAGGCGTCGCGAGCGAGAATCCGTCTCGCACATTGCCAAGCCAGACAGGGTCCAGACCTGTTGAGCGACGAAGCTTTTCGATCAGTTGCTTGTGGCCACGCGAGTCCGTCGCAGCGGCGACAACCGTTTCGATTACATCGTGTGAAAGCGGTGGTCGGGAGATGGTCAACGCATCACCTTGCATAGGGTACCTTCGGAGTTACTCGGGTGTCCTGCCAGCAGGCAATCTTGCCATCCCCGAGCTTTCCAATCGAGTGTATCAGTTCGATGTGGTGTCGCCCGTCGGGGGGGATCAAGCAGCATTGAGACGCTGTTATCCTGAGGCCCGATTCGTCCGGCCATGATTTGYGCGAGTTGCAGATGATAAAAGCTTCCCTCCTTGCGAACCGAGTCCGTTGGGCAGTTGCATTCACTGCAATCTTGTTGGTGATCGCCGTTCATTACATCGCAACCGATGGCCAACCAGGCCAGCGGGCGGACGTTCACGGTGCCACTTCCGGCGACTGGTATTTTATCGTCGCGCCTACTGAACCTGACTCACTCGCGAGAGTTGACTATTTTTTCTTTAGCAACCAGAGCGAGTGCGAGAAGCGCTGGCGAGAACTACAGCAAGAGAAAGCGGTGGTTGCATCAAAGTGCAAGATCACTGCATTGAGGCAGATTTAATAATAGCCTCCGCCCCGTCGCGCGAATGGAAGAAATACTGTAGGCTTATTCCTTTCCAGCGGAGAGCTAACATGGCGACATACAAGCAACTATTGGCCGAGAAAGAGAAAATCGAGGCTCAGATTGTAGAAGTCCGCGCGACCGAAGTCGCCGGCGTGATCGAAAAGATCCGTGCTCTTATGGCCGAGCACGAACTTACTGCCGACGATCTGGCACCGAAGCGCCGTCGCGGTAGGCCGGCATTGAGCGAGAAAGCCGCTGCTGCCACGAAAGCTGAAGTGCCCCCGAAGTACCTGGACCCCAAAACAGGTGCCACCTGGTCAGGCCGCGGCCGCGCCCCGGTATGGCTCGGCAAGAATCGGGATAGGTTTCTGATCCCTGAGGCCTGAGGCCTGAGGCCTGAAAGCAAACACTGCCGCCGACGGCGCACCCCTCTACATCTCGACGGCTGCRCTGCCCTTAGAGCCGGAATCTGATGTTTGGATTGGCATCGATCGAGCCAACATTCCAGACGTAGGCTTTGCTGAACAGTCCTGGCGTGCCTGAGGCATTGTGGGAGATAACTTGGGCATTGGATGGCAAGCGAACCTCGAACTTGCCATCCACCCTGATGCCGAGATCTCTAAGACCAGCCTTATCCTTCTCCTGTAGGACCGCCGGCGCAATCGTGTAGACGCCTTCCTTGTCCCTCGTGACCGAGATAACCTTCAGAACAGGCGCGGATTCCCCCACACGCAGATCTCGCTCGATGGCCAGGTCGTAGCGACCAGCGCCAAAATAGCTGGCCTTTTGGATGCCAGGGACCTTGGCCATCTTGTTCGCTTCTTGCTTGAGGCCCTGCTCATCCTTCTCGGACAGTGGGCCCTGCCCCTTGATCTGCATTGCCGCCGGCAAAAATGTCGCCGTACCATCGTACTTGTACGTGTACGCCCCATCTGCCTTCATTGTGACAGAGGCAACGAATTTTTCCGGAATCAGGCAACCCGCAAGAAGACACGTGAAGCCGATTTCGGCTAACAGAGGGAATGATCTACGCATAGTCAATTTTGAAGTCGATGGCGAACACGCATATTATTCTCGTCTGAGTCATCGACGGCAACCCAGTGCAACGTCGACTCTCCCGGATGCAAGCCAGCGGAAGATCGGATCGGAACGCCACTAGTCGCCGATCGTCCAACCTGATGCCTTGATCAACTGCAGGACGCGCCCGACCTCAGAAGTCGCCGGCGTTGTATTGATGGTTCTATACAAGTCCTTCAGCATCTCCGTGAACGTGAGGATCTGGAT
>NZ_JBFTNE010000141.1:0-15788 GCF_056397325.1 Cupriavidus sp. 05N39 | reverse complement strand
GTGTAATGCACCGTGACATGCTTGCCTGCCGTGGCTTCGGCGCCTTCGCCGGTGACGGTGTCTTCATATTGCWGGCCGGAGGGAGTGGTATTCATGGATGGCTTCCTTGTGCTGTATCAGCGAGGGTCACGGGTTCGGTGAGGCCGGCGGCATGCCGGCCGCACCGGGCGGATGGGTAATTCTGAACCTGGTAATGCTGGTAACGCGAAAACCGCTCGGGAGCCGGGCTTAGCCCTGGGGCTGTTGCAGGACCTCGAGCGTAATGCGGACGTTGTGGTCGTCGTCGCTGACCCAGATCTCGCTGTCCTGGATCGTTACGGACAACCGCATGGCGCGCTGGGCCAGGGCGGCGAGTGCTTCCACCGCCTCGGCCGGCACATTGTAGATGGTCACGTTGCGCAGCTTGCCGGCCTTGCCGGCCATGCCTTTCCACCATTCGCGCGCGCTCGCGCCATTGTAGGTGAACACGGTGACGCGATCGGCGCGCGCGGCGGCGCGCTTCAGGCGCGAGTCGTCCGGCTGGCCCAGCTCGATCCAATGCGCGATCTCGCCGGTCAGGGTCTTTTCCCACAGGTCCGGCTCGTCGGGCTCGTCCAGGCCGCGGGTGAAGATCAACGTCTCGCTGGCTTCGCAGGCAAAGGCCAGCAGCCGCACCATCATGCGCGCATCGTTCTCGGACGGATGCTTCGCGATGGTCAGGGCGTGGCTGCCGTAGTAGGGCCGGTCCATGTCGGAGACGGACAGTTCGGCCTTGTAGATGGTGGATTTAAGTGCCATGAAGGAAGCGGGAGCGGCAAATGCTGCGAGAAGCGAAAGGCCGCATCATACGTGAATCGGACGCGGCGTTCGCAACGACACCGTACCGGGTGCCTGCCATGCCGCCTGGAGTGGGCTCAGGCGCCCACGGCGCCCAGCGCGATCGCGCTCAGACTGGCGGCTAAGCCGGGCTGGTTTTGCCAGGCTTCGCCCAGCAAGTGGCCGGTGCCGGGCAGGTCGATCACCTCCACCCGTTCGGCCAGGCCGGCACGGGCGGCAAGCGCGTCGGCAATGCCCGCGGGGATGACTTTGTCTTCGGCACCGCGTACCAGGGTCAGGCGGCCGCGGAATTGCGCGATCCGTTCAAAGGCGAGCGAGGCGCGCCAGCTGCCGGGCGTGCGCAGTAGGGTGGTAAAGGCTGGGCCGAAGGGCAGTTCGAAAGCGGCGGGGTCATAGGCGGCGCCCACCAGTGTCAGCAGCCGGTCGATCCGGTTGCGCGGATCGGCGGCCAGCCGCACGGCGATTTCGCCGCTCATGCTGATGCCGATCAAGGCGCGGGGACCAGCGCCATCCAGATGGGCCAGCGCCGCCTCGGCTTCGCGCTGGCGCTTGGCCAGCGAGTTGGGCGTGCGCGCCGAGCTTTCGCCGTGGCCGGAAAAATCGAAGGCGATGCTGCCCACGCCCTGGGCGGCGAGCGCTTGCCGCAACGCCAGCCAGCGCGCGCGGTGGCTGGTGCCGGCGCCGTGCAGCAGCAGGCAGTTCGCGCCGTTGCCGGTGTCGATGCGGTCGGCGGCCAGTGTCTCGGTGCCGGTTTCGATGTCAAAGCGCTGGGGTGTGCTCATGGATGGCCTGGCGCGAACATTGGCGCCGCGATGGGCGCCGCTCGCTTTAGCGGGACTTTCGGTAATCGCTCAGGTAGTAGCGCAGCAGCGCCGAGGCCAGGTTCAGGCAGAGAAAGGCGATTGCCACCACCATGGCGTGGCCGGCGGGACTGTCGATCTGCCCCGACAGCGCGAGCCCTGCCAGCCAGCCTCCCACCGGCAGGATCAGCAACGGCACCAGCAGCGCGCGGCGGCCATAAGTGCGCAACGCCCAGGCGGGAAAGCGGCGCAGGAATGCCATCGGGATGCTGCACATCAGGCAGGCGCCCGCAGCCGCCAACGACGCCGCCACCACATCCCCAAGTTGAATCGTGATCATTGTTTTCGGGTTTCCCGTTCAGGCGGAAACCGGGAAAAATGGCCCCGCCGGAAAAATGCAAACCGCTGATTTTACAGAAGAAACCGGCTCTTCAGGCGTCGCCGGGTCGACATCTGGCGGTGTTGTGGAAAACTATATGTGATGCTTGTGTTACTTAGGTGCCGACGCGGCCGGCATGGCTTCCACCGAAATCGTCAGGACCACACTATCGCTCACGTCGGGCAGGAAGCGCGTCATGCCAAAGGCGCTGCGCGACAGTACCGCGCGGAAGTCGCCGCCGCAAACGTGGCGCTTGATGCCAAACAGCGAGATGTCGCCACAGCTGAAGCGCTCGGCTTCCAGCCGCAGCGGTTGCGTGACGCCGTGCAGGCTCAGTTCGCCCTCCACGGCCACCAGCCGGCCGCCGTCCTGCACGAAGCGGTTGGCGCGCAGCCGGACCACCGGGAAGTTCTGCGCATCGAGGAACTGGGCCGAGCGCAGGATGCCGTCCAGCGTGCGGTTGCCGGAATCGACGGAGTCGGCGTCGACCGTAAAATCGATGGCGCCGCTGCCGCTGGTTTCGTCATAGCTGATGCGGCCATCGATCTTGCCGAATCGACCGCGTACCGAGGTCCGCTCGAAATGGCTGGCGGCGAAGTACACCGCGGTATGGGTCGGGTCCACCGCGTAGCTGGCCGGCTCGGCCCGCGCCGTGCCGGCCAGGGCCGGCGCCAGCAGGCAGAGCGCGCAAAGGATGGCAGGCAGGTAGCGCATGATCGCTCTCCCCGGTGTTCTCAGTGCACCAGCACCGGCAGCAGGAAGATGCCAATCGCCGACAGGAAGCCGATGGTCCAGCACAGCGTGCGCAAGGTGGCGCGATCAGCCAGGTAGCACACCGTGTACAGGATGCGCGCGGCGACAAAGACCAGCGCCAGCTCGTCGATGCGCGCGGCAGGCGCCTGCAGGTGGGTGGCGCACAGCACCGCCGCGGCGAATAAGGGGAAGGCCTCGAAATGGTTGCGGTGCGCCATGTCGGCGCGCCGGGCGCGTCCGGCCTGTTTTTCCAGCCAGCCGCGCGGATCGTGGTTGTCGAAGGCGTTTCCGCTCGCCTTGGCGATGCCAACCGTCACCACGGGCAGGATGCCTGCCACCAGCACACACCAGAATGCGATCGGCATTGTCATTTCCTTTGCTTGGAAGCACGCGCCCGATGGCCGGCTGGCCGGCCGCCGGGCATACCGGCGGCCGGGGCGGTCAGGCCGCCACTACCCGGATCTTCACGCCGGCCACGCTGACCACCTGGCCGGCGCGGATCTTGGCGGTCTTGCGCGATTCCACCGCGCCGTCGACCGACACTTCGCCGGCCGCCACCAGCGCCTTGCCGGCGCCGCCGCTGTCGCACACGCCGGCCACCTTGAGCAGGTCGTTCAGGGCGATATGCTCGCCCTCGAGCGGGAAGGTTACGGTTTGCATGGGCTTACTTCCCCCAGCTGTCGCGCAGGCCGACGATGCGGTTGAAGACCGGCTTGCCCGGCGTCGAATCGACCCGGTCGGCCACGAAGTAGCCCTGGCGCTCGAACTGGAAGCGGTCTTCCGCGGCGGCTTGCTGCAGGCCGGGTTCCAGGTAGGCGGTGACGATCTTCTTGGAGTCCGGGTTCAGCGCGTCGAGGAAGTTCTTGCCGCCGGCATCCGGGTTGGGGTCGTTGAAGAGACGGTCGTACAGCCGCACCTCGGTTTCATAGGCATGCGCCACGCTGACCCAGTGGATATTGCCCTTGACCTTGACGCTGTCCGCGCCCGGCGTGCCGCTCTTGGTCTCGGGCAGGTAGTTGGCGTGCACGGCGATCACCTTGCCGTCGGCGTCGCGGTCCACGCCCGTGCATTCGATCACATAGCCGTAGCGCAGGCGCACCTTGCTGCCGGGGGTGCCGTCCTTGGGCGCGAACAGGCGGAAGTAGCCCTTGGGCGGCGCTTCGCTGAAATCGTCGCGCTCGATCCACAGTTCGCGCGACAGCGGGAACACGCGCAGGCCCAGCTCCGGCTTCTTGGGATGCACGGGCGCCGAGCAGTCTTCGCTCTGGCCTTCGGGGTAGTTGTCGATGATCAGCTTGAGCGGGTCCAGCACCGCCGCGCCACGCGCCGCGCGCGCATCGAGGTCGTCGCGCACGGCGCCTTCCAGCGTGCTCATGTCGATCCAGCTATCGGACTTGGCCACGCCGATGCGATCGCAGAACAACTGGATCGATTCCGGCGTAAAGCCGCGCCGGCGCACGCCCACGATGGTGGGCATGCGCGGATCGTCCCAGCCGTCCACGCGGTTTTCAACGACCAGTTGCAGCAGCTTGCGCTTGCTGGTGATGGCGTAGGTCAGGTTCAGGCGGGCGAATTCATACTGGTGCGGCAGCGGATCGCTGAACACGCCGCATTCGCGCAGCTGGGCCAGCACCCAGTCATACAGCGGGCGGTTGTTCTCGAACTCCAGCGTGCACAGCGAGTGCGTGATGTTCTCCAGCGCGTCCGAGATGCAGTGCGTGAAGTCGTACATCGGGTAGATGCACCACTTGTCGCCCGTGCGGTGGTGATGCGCGTGGCGGATCCGGTAGATCACCGGGTCGCGCATCACGATATTGGGCGCGTTCATGTCGATCTTGGCGCGCAGCACGTGCTCGCCGTCGGCGTACTTGTCGTCGCGCATGTCGCGGAACAGCCGCAGGTTTTCCTCGACGCTGCGGTCGCGGAACGGCGAGGGCGTGCCCGGGCGGGAGAAGTCGCCGCGGTTGGCGGCGATCTGCTCGGCGCTCTGGCTGTCCACGTAGGCCACGCCGCGCTCGATCAGCTTTTCGGCGAAGGCGTAGAGCTGGTCGAAGTAGTCGCTGGCGTAATACAGGTGGGGCTGCTGGCTGCCGTCCTTGGCGGTGCTGTCCCAGCTGAAGCCGAGCCAGTGCACCGCGTCGATGATGGAGTCGACGTATTCGGTATCTTCCTTGACCGGGTTGGTGTCGTCGAAGCGCAAGTGGCAGCGGCCACCGTAGTCGCGCGCCATGCCGAAGTTCACGCAGATGCTCTTGGCGTGGCCGATGTGCAGGTAGCCGTTGGGCTCCGGCGGGAAGCGGGTGATGACGGGGGGCAACGGCTCGCCCTGGGCATCCTGGCGGCCGGCGTAGGTGCCGGCGGTGAGGTCCTGGTCGATGATGCTGCGCAGGAAATTGGATGCGGCGGGCGTGTTGTCGTTGGCTTTGGGGTCGTTGCTCATGGTGGCGCCGGTGGGCGGTTAAGTCAGGGGCGGGGCGGCGGCCGGCGTCTGGCGCGCAGCCCGCCGCGCTGCTCGATTGCATGGCGGAATGCCGGATCGGGTGATTTTACCGTGCCGGCGGCCAGAGTCGTGCAATCTCCGCGCGGCAGCGCAAAAACAGCCGCCGCGGCCTAGGATGGAGGGAGCGCATCCGTCCCCTGGAGCATCGCCGCCATGCCGACTTCAACCCCGACTCCAACCCTTGCCCCTGCCTCCCGCCCGACCCCGGCCGAAGCCGTGGCCGGACTCTGGCAGGCCGCCGGGATGCCCGCCGCAGCGCTGGGCCGGCTGCAACTCACCGGCACCGACCCGGTGCTGCCGTCGTCCTTTGCCGTGGGCACCGCCGCTCAGGCCAGCCTGGGCGCCGCGGCGCTCGCCGCCGCCACGCTGTGGCAACAGCGCAGCGGACGCTGGCAGGATGTTGCCATCGACATGCGTCACGCCCTGGCCGAATTCCGCAGCGAGCGCTACCTGCGCGTGGAGGGCGGCCCGGCGGCGGAGATGTGGAACAAGATCGCCGGCGCCTACCGTTGCGGCGACGGGCGCTGGGTGCGCCTGCACACCAACTTCCCGCATCACCGCGACGGCGTGCTGCGCATCTTGGGCTGCGCCCATGAGCGGGCCGCCGTGGAAGCCGCCCTGCAACGGTGGGAGGCCGAGGCCTTCGAGGCTGYCGCCTCCGAAGCCGGCCTGGTGGTGGCCGCCATGCGCAGCTTCGAGGAGTGGGACCAGCATCCGCAGGGGCAGGCGCTGCGCGGCCTGCCGCCGTTTACCCTGGAGCGGATCGGCGAGGCGCTCCCGGAGCCGCTGCCGACGCTGCCCGCTGCCGGCGCGCGCCCGCTGTCGGGTGTCCGCGCGCTCGATTTCACGCGCATCATCGCCGGCCCGGTGGCCGGGCGTACCCTGGCCGCGCATGGCGCGGACGTACTGCTGGTCACCTCCGCCCACCTGCCTGCCATCGAACCGTTGGTGATCGACACCGGGCGCGGCAAGCGTGCCTGCCAGCTAGACCTGCGCGATGCCGACGATAAGCGTGCCTTGCACAAACTGTTGCACGGCACCGATGTGCTGGTCCAGGGCTACCGGCCGCATGGCCTCGCCGAACTGGGCGTGGGGCCGGAGGCGGCGGCCCGGGCGCGGCCGGGCATTGTCTATGTGACGTTGAGTGCCTACGGGCACGTCGGGCCGTGGGCCGGCAAGCGCGGCTTCGATTCCCTGGTGCAGACCGCCACCGGCTTCAACCATGCGGAAGCGCAGGCAGCCGGCAGCGACGAACCGCGTCCGCTGCCGGCCCAGGTGCTGGATCATGCCGCCGGCTACCTGATGGCGCTCGGCGCCATGGCTGCGCTGCACCGGCGCGCCGTCGAGGGCGGCAGCTGGCATGTGCGGGTATCGCTGGCGCAGGTTGGCCAGTGGCTGCGTGGCCTGGGGCGGGTGGAAGGGGGATTGCAGGTGCCGGACCAGCGGCTTGAGGATGTGGCCGACCTGATGGCGACATTGCCGTCGGGCTTCGGCGAACTGAGCGTGGTGTCGCATGCGGGCCGCCTGTCGGAGACCCCCGCGTACTGGGCGCTGCCTTCGGTGCCGCTGGGCACGCATGCGCCGGAGTGGCTGCCGCGCGCCTGAGCGGCGCGCGGGCGGGGGGGCAGCTGTTGCGTTGCAGCCGGCTTTAGCGTTTCAGGCGCCCGTCATGCGCGCCATCCACGCTGCCATGTCGCGCTCGATCGGGCTGCCTTCCTGCTGGGCGGCGAGAATGCGGGCGCGGTCGGCCGCGGGGCGGTTCTGGCTGAGCTTGAACTTGGCTTCGACTCGCGTCGGCACGATGCGCAGGCCGACAATCGCACCCAGCATCTTCTGCTGGAAATCCTCCGGCAGCTCCCGCCATTGCGCGGCGTAGCCGGGCTCGTTCTGCGCGATCAGGCGCTTGAGCAGCGCATCCTTGGCATCGGCGTCGTGAAGCGTGGCGATTTCCGCGTACACATGCACGGCGACGTAGTTCCAGGTCGGCACCGACAGCTTCTGCTCGTACAGCGCCGGCGAGACATAGCCGTGCGGGCCCTGGAACACCAGGAGCGCGCGCGGCGTCTGCTCCAGCCAGCGCCAGTGCGGGTTGGCGCGCGCCATATGGCCTTCGATCCGCCAGGCGTCGCCGCTGCGTTCCGCCACCACCGGCAGATGGGTGGCGAACGGCAGCCCGTCGGCGTCATTGCCGATCAGGGTGGCGAAAGGGTAGCGGCGCATGACTTCGTCGATGGCGTCGCTTTCGGTGCTGGCAAAGTGGGCTGGCGTGTACATGGGCTCGACTCAATACAGGGTTTGCTTCATCCGGGCGGGCTGCGACGCGTCGTACGCGACGCCGTCGAAGGGATTCCGGCTCACGGCGGCCAGGATGGTGCCGTTGCTCGGCAGGCTGCTGCGCGCCACCTGTGTCTGCGGGTCCCACAACCTGGATCGCACCAGCGCGCGGGCGCACTGGAAGAACACCGACTGGATCGAGATCACCAGCACGGTAGCCGGCGCCTTGCCATCCACCATGCAGCGCGCGATCAGCGCCGGGTCGACCGAGACATGGGCGGTGCCGGCCACCCGGATGGTCTCGTCCACGCCGGGAATCAGGAACAGCAGGCCCACGCGCGGGTCCGCGATGATGTTGCGCAGGCTGTCGAGGCGGTTGTTGCCGCGCCGGTCCGGCAGCAGCAAGGTGCGCTCGTCGAGCACCTGGACAAAGCCGGGCGCGTCGCCGCGCGGCGAGCACTCGGCATACTCCCCGCCCACCGTGGAGAGCAGGCAGAGCGGGGCGGCCTCGACAAAGGCGCGGTAGTGCGGATGCAGGTAATCGACTTCCTTGGCGAGCGAGGCCTCGCTGGCCTGGGCGTAGTGGGCTTCCAGTTCGGCCAGCGTGGTCAGGGCGTGCGGCGTGGTCATGTCGGTGGGCGCGTGCGGGTTGCGCGTCAGGGCTGATGGGCGGGGCGGATCTCACTGTAACGCAGCTGCGCGTGGTTTGTCGCGCTTGCCCGCCCCGCGCCACCATGCACGATTGGGCTGCGTGTTACAGGTTGATGGTGCCGCGGCCCAGTTCGATCACGCGTCCGCCCACGCGGATGGCCTGCCCGGCGGTCACTTCCAGCCGCAGCGTGCACGGCCGGTCGACCGCCTCGCCCTGCGCGATCTGGTATCCGGCCGGTAGCGCGTGGCCGCTGGCGATCAGCCAGCCGCCCAGGTTGGCGCAGGCCGATCCGGTACCCGGGTCCTCGGCCACGCCACCGCCCTGCTTGGTGAAGAAATAGCGCGCCACCACCTGTTCCGGCCGCGTCGGATCGAAGGCAAAGACGTAGGCGGTCTTGCGGCCCAGGCTGCTCTGCGGCCAGGACGCCAGCCGCGCGCTGTCGGGCTGCGCGCGGCGCACGGCGTCGACATGCTTCACAGGTACCAGCAACTGGTCGGCGCCGGTGTCGACCCACATCGGCGAAGCCGGCAGGTCGGACTCGGCAAGGCCGAGCAGGGAGGCCATTTCCGCATCCGGCAGGCCGGCCGGTGCCGTCTTCGGCTGGCCCGCATGCGGCGCAGTGAAGGTCCACACATCGCCCTGCGCGGTCACCGGAACCACGCCCGCCTTGAATTCGAGCGTGAGCGCGTCGCCGGTAGCGGCCAGGTCGCGCACCACATGCGCCGTGCCCAGCGTGGGATGGCCGGCAAAGCGCATCTCATAGCCCGGCGTGAAAATCCGGACCTGGGCGCTGGCTTGCCCGGAGGGCAGGATGAAGGTGGTCTCGGACAAGTTGAACTGCAGCGCCAGGGCTTGCATGGTGGCGTCGTCGAGCCCGCGCGCATCCTCGAATACGCACAGGGGATTGCCGCCGAAAGTGGATTCGGCGAAGACGTTGAGCAGGCGGTAAGCGTAGGCGGTCATGGCTGTTCGGGCTGGAAGTGGAAGGGGCCAGTGTAAATCGCCACCCGGCGTACGCCATGCACAGTCGAAGGGATGGCTGGCAGGCCAGTTGCTGACAGTTGGCCTGGGTGCGGGACCGGCAGGGCCCGATCCATGCGAGGCCGGCGTCCGTGCGGCCGGTTCCGGCATGACCGGATTTCCGGCGAATCCGGAAGAACCTAGGGGTATTCGCTGCTAAATGCGAATACTGGCTGACGGTATAGTAGCGGCGCCGGTGGCTTGTCTCGGTCCGGCCAATCCAGCATGAAGGCCACCGGAGGATGCCCATGGCGAGCAAGACGGACTTGTTTGGTGGCTTGGCCACGACGTTGAGCGTATGGATCGCGGCGGCGGCCGGGCTTGCCTGTCTCTCATCGGCGGTCGCGGCCCCTCTCTCCTTCGCATCGTCTCCCGCCGAAATCGCAACGACCGTGCTCGAGGATGAACCCGGTACCGTGGCGGTGGGCATCTGGCGGGACAAACAGGATCGCTACGCCGTACAACGTCGTCGCGTGGGCGCGGCCAGTGAGATCGTGGAGGGCGGCGATCCGGAAGCACAGCCGTTATTCGAGATCGGCTCCATCAGCAAGTTGTTCACGGGCCTGCTGCTCGCACAGGCGGTCGAGCGCGGCGACCTGTCGCTGGACGACAACCTCGGCAAACTTCTGCAGGGCCACGCTGCGCTGAAGCCGGAGACCGCCGCCATCACGCTGCGCCAGCTCGTGACGCACAGCGCCTGTCTGCCCCGCGAGCCGCAGGATTTTCCCGGCTACGGGACCGAAAACCCGTTCTCCCGGCATGACCGCCGGAAGCTGCTTGCCGGTCTTTCCGGGCTGACGCTGGAACACGCGCCGCCCTGCGGCGCGGCGTACAGCAATCTGGGGATGGGCTTGCTCGGGCAACTGCTTGCCGACCGGTACGGCAAGCCTTGGGATGTGCTTGTGCGCGAGAACATCACCGGACCGCTGGGCATGCGCAGCACGTTCCAGTTCCCGGGGCCGCAGGCCAAGGCGCTCGCGCCCGCCTATAGCCACGAAGAGACCCGGGCGCCATGGGACTTCGATGCATTGTCGGGCGCCGGCGCGCTGCGCTCGACGGCCCCGGACCTGCTCATCTTCGCGCGCGCCATGATGGCAGGCAGCGCCGGGCCGCTCGGTCCGGCGGCGGAACGGGCGCTCACGCCGCTGGCCCGCTACCGTGGCGAGGAGATCGGCTACGCTGTGCTGATCCGCGGGCCGGCCGGCCATCGCACGTATTACCACGACGGACTGACAGGGGGCTATCGCGCCTTGCTGGCCTTCGCGCCGGACACGCAGGAAGCGGCCGCCGTGCTGGTGAGCAATACCCATGCGCCTTCATACAAGGTCCTGCTGGGCATCACCGCCAGCCGCTACCCCACCATGCCGGCGGCGCCCGCGCTCGCGCCTGGCGTGCTGGCGGAGTACGGCGGGATCTACCAGGTCGACAAGAGCAATTACGTCACTATGGTGCCGCAGGATGGCACGCTGTACCGGCGCGCCACGGGCGGGGGGTTCCGCCCGCTATCGCCGGCCGGGCACGACACCTTTGTCGACACCGAGGTCGGCGTGCAGTATGTGTTCCGGCGCGAAGCCGGCGAGATCGTTGGGTTGGACTATTCGCTAGGCGGCGCCGGCTATTCCGCGCTGCGCACGAAAGCGGCCGCGCCGGCGATTGCCGTCGTGCCGCTCGACAGGCAACAGGAATACGTCGGCCGCTATCGTAGCCAGCGGCTGATTCGCACGGACCTGATCTTTGATATCCGGGCCGAAAACGGGCAGCTCGGTGTGCGATCCGGAAACTGGCTGCGCAGGCCGGTGTTCCCGGTGGCAGCGCAGGCCGACCGCTTCGTCTACGAGAACGGACTTGCCCAACTCCAGTTCGAGCGCGATGCGGCGGGGCAGGTCACGGGCGTTGTCCTCTACGAGAGCGGTGTGATTCGCCTGCGCCGGATGCCTTGAGGCCGATGGCGTGCCCCGGGACGCCAACCGCCAAAAAAAAAGCGCCCACGTTGCCGCGGGCGCTCTCCCAGTACTGCTATCGGGAAGTCAGAAACCTACTGCCTGTCCATCGCGCCGGCTGTCGCTGGCGGCCACGTAGCCATGCTCGGCGTCTTCCGACAGGCGCCAGATGAACTGTCCCGAGCCGAARTCCATGTAGGGATCGTCGACCGACTTGAGCTGGTGGCCGCGTGCCTTGAGGCCCGCCACCACGGCCGGATCCATGGTGGATTCGATGTCCAGCGTGAAATCCCGGTTGACCTTCCAGCGCGGCGCGCAGCAGGCGGCCTGCGGCTGCTGGTTGTAGTCCACCATCCGCACCACGGTCTGCAGGTGGCCCTGCGGCTGCATGTCGCCGCCCATCACGCCGAAGCTCATCACCGGCTGGCCGTCCCTGGTGAGGAAGGCAGGGATGATGGTGTGGAAGGGGCGCTTGCCGCCAGCCACCACGTTGGCGGACTTCGGGTCCATCGAGAAGCCCACGCCGCGGTTCTGCAGGCTGATGCCGGTGCCGGGCACGACCACGCCTGAGCCGAAGCCCATGTAGTTCGACTGGATGAACGAGATCATCATGCCGTTCTCGTCGGCTGCGGTCAGGTAGATGGTGCCGCCGACCTTGGGCATGCCGAAATCGAAATGCGTGGCGCGATCCATGTCGATCAGCCTGGCGCGCGACTTCAGGTAGTCGTCGTCGAGCATTGCCTCGGGCGTGACTTCCATGCTGGCCGRGTCGGCCACATAGCGGTAGAGGTCGGCAAAGGCCAGCTTCATCGCCTCGATCTGCAGATGCTGGGACTCGACCGAATCCACCGGCAGCGAGGCCATGTCGAACTGGTTGAGGATGCCGAGCGCCACCAGCGCGGCAATGCCCTGTCCATTCGGCGGAATCTCGTGCAGTTCATAGCCGCGGTAGGACTTGCTGATCGGCTTGACCCATTCCGGCTTGTAGTTGCGCAGGTCGTCGGCCGTCATGGCGCCGCCGCATTCCTTGCTGAAGGCAGCGATCTTCGCGGCGATCTCGCCTTCGTAGTAATCGCGGCCATTGGTGTCTCCAATCTTGCGCAGTGTCTCGGCGGCGGCCTTGAGCGTGAATTTCTCGCCCACCTTGGGGGCGCGGCCATTCGGCATGAAGGCCTCGGCATAGCCGGGCTGGTCCTTCAGTTCGGGCACGGCGGCGGCCCACTTGTGCGCCACCACCGGTGGCACGGCGTAGCCGCGCTCGGCGATCTCGATGGCGGGTTCCATCAGTTCGGCGAAGGGCAGCTTGCCGAAGCGCTCATGCAGCGCGGCCCAGCCGGCGATCACGCCGGGCACGGTGACGGCGTCCCAGCCGCGCACGGGGCGGTTGGCGATGCCATTGGCGTCCGTGCCGTACTTGTTCTTGAAATACTCGGGGCTCCACGCCGCCGGGGCTACGCCCGAGGCGTTCAGGCCATGCATTTCCTTGCCGTCCCACAGGATGGCGAAGGCGTCGCTGCCCAGGCCGCACGAGACCGGTTCGACAATGGTGATCGCCGCCGCTGCCGCGATGGCCGCGTCCACCGCGTTGCCGCCCTTGAGCAGCATGCGCAGGCCGGCCTGCGCTGCCAGCGGGTGGGAGGTGGATACCACGTTGCGCGCGAACAGCGGAATGCGCACGGAAGGGTAGGGATTGGTCCAGTTGAAGTTCTGCATGCTTGCCTCGGTTCGGTTCGCTGTCCTGGCGGGGGGGCCGTGCCTGTCGGCTCGCCAGGATTCGCGCTTGTATTGGCGCCCGCCTCCCGCATCGGCGGGGACGGGGCGTACGGCGGAAGTCGCTGTGACTCCGGCGCCGTTATTCCACGGTGATCTTGCGGTCCTTGATCAGCTTACCCCAGCGCGCGCTGTCCTTCTTCACCATGGCGGCGAACTGCGCCGGCGTGCCGCCGACGGGTTCGGCGCCCAGCTTGCCGAGGCGTTCCTTCACGTCCGGCGACTGGATCGCCTTGTTGAATTCCGCATTGAGGCGGTTCACCAGTTCGGCCGGCATTTGCTTGGGGCCGTAGATGCCGAACCAGGTATCGGACTCGAAGCCCGGCAGGCCGGACTCGCTGACGGTGGGGATCTCGGGTGCCAGCGGCGAGCGCTTCAGGCTGGTCACGGCCAGTGCCTTGAGCTTGCCGTCCTTCACATGCGGCAGGCCGGAGACGATGCTGTCGAACAGGATCTGCACCTTGTTGGAGATCAGGTCGGGCACGGCCAGCGCGGTACCGCGATACGGGATGTGCGTGATGAATACGCCGGCCTGCGCCTTGAAGGCCTCGGCGGTCAGGTGCACCACGGTGCCGTTGCCGCTGGACGCGTAGTTCAGTTCACCTGGATGCTTCTTGGCGTAGTCGATCAGTTCCTTGACGTTCTTTACCGGCAGGCTGTTCGGCACCACCAGCACGTTGGTGGCGATGGCCACCTGGCTGATCGGCGTGAAGTCGGTCTCGGTGTTGTACGGCAGGCGGGGGTTGATGTACGGCCCGATCGAGTGCGTGCTGGTGGTGGCGATCAGCAGCGTGTAGCCGTCGGCCGGGGCCTTGGCGGCCATGTCCGAGCCGATCGCGCCACCCGCGCCGGGACGGTTGTCGACCACGATCTGCTGGCCCATGTTGGTGCCCACTTTCTGCGCGATGGCGCGGGCCAGCAGATCGGTGGCGCCGCTGGCCGGGAACGGCACGATCAGGCGGATCGGCTTGTTCGGATAGGTGTCGGCGAGTGCCGGGACGGCGCTCAGCGCGAGGCCGGTGGCGAGGCTCGTGCCAAACAGGCGCAGCCAGTGTTTCATGGTGATCTCCGGATCTGGAAGCAAGGCAGTGCGGGCCGGTGCCGGCCTTCGGGCAACGCACCGCGCGCAGGCCGAGGCTGGTGGCGCCAGGCCCGCGTTGATGGTGCTGCGCATCATTATTCCGTGCAGGGCATCATAATGAAAGCTAATATTTCTTTCTTGTGTCTCAATGTTTTCTTAAGTATCGGCATGGCCGGTCTGCCTCATTTCGCGAGCCCTTCCCATGAGCACCATCCGTTTCCTGCGCACTTTCGTTGCCGTGGCCGACCACGGTTCCTTTGCCGCTGCCTCCGAGCGGGTGGCGCTGACGCAGGCCGCGGTCAGCTTGCAGATGCGCGCGCTGGAGATTGAGCTGCGCCGCGAGCTGTTCGACCGGGGTGGCAGGGTGGTGGCGCTCAATGCCGGCGGCCGCGAGCTGTTGCCGCAGGCGCGGCGCATGCTCGCGCTCTATGACGAGATGCGCTTGCCGCCTGAAGCGCCGGACGCGATGGCCGGCGCGGTGGCGGTGGGGGCGGTGGTCTCGGTGATGGGCGGGCTGTCGCATGTGGTGGCGCGCATGAAGCGCGAACATCCGGCGCTGGACGTGCGCCTGGTTGGCGCCAAGTCGATCGAACTGGCGGCCCAGGTGGAAGCGGGCGAGCTTGACGCGGCAATGCTGGTGGAGGGGACTGGCCGGCTGGCCGGCACCCTGGCGTGGACGCCGCTCTACCAGGAGCCGCTGGTGGCGATTGCAGGGCGTGACAGCCCGGGGGCGAACGCGCGCGAGGCGCTGGCGGCCAACCCCTTCCTGCGATTCGACCGCGGCCAGCGCACCGGCTTGCTGGTGGAGCGGGCGCTGCGCCGCGCGCACCTGCGCGTCAACGAGTTCCTGGAACTGAACTCGATCGAGGCGCTGGTCGAACTGGTGCGCCAGCAGGTGGGCGTGACCGTGGTGCCGCTCTTGCAGCGCGCGCGCTGGCGGGAGGACGAGGCCTTGCGCATCCTGCCCCTGGAAGTGGGCGGCGCCCCGGTGATGCGTACCATCGGCATGCTGGAGCGGCGCGACCATGCGCGCCGGCATGTCGCGGCGGCGGTGCGGGAGGCTTGCGCGGGATTGTTCGATGCCCCGGGCGGCGATGGCGTGGCGGCGCAGCCGTGAGGCGAAGCAGCGCACTTCTCGTGGCCATGGAAGCGAAGCAGGCATAAAAAAAGGTGCCTGGCGGCACCTTGAGGGTCTTGCTGGCACGGTCGCTCGCGGCCGGCACGTTGGCTGGCCGCGGGACTTGCTGGATTATTCTTCCTGGAACGCTTCTTCGCGCTTGTTCTTGATCGACGGCAGCGCCACGATCAGCACCAGCACGGCGGCGGCGATCAGCAGGCCGAGCGACAGCGGACGGGTCACGAACACCGTGAACTCGCCACGCGACAGCAGCAGGGAGCGGCGGAAGTTCTCTTCCATCATCGGTCCCAGCACGAAGCCCAGCAGCAGCGGAGCCGGCTCGCATTTCAGCTTGATGAACAGGTAGCCGATCACGCCGAAGGCCGCGGTCTGGAACACGTCGAAGGTGGTGTTCTGGACCGAATACACGCCGATGCAGCAGAAGGTCAGGATGGCCGGGTACAGGTAGCGGTAAGGCACCTTGAGCAGCTTGACCCAGATCCCGATCAGCGGCAGGTTCAGGATGATCAGCATGAAGTTGCCGATCCACATCGAGGCGATCAGGCCCCAGAACAGCGCGGGGTTGCTGGTCATGACCTGCGGGCCCGGCTGGATGTTGTGGATGGTCATCGCACCCACCATCAGCGCCATCACCGCGTTGGGCGGAATGCCCAGCGTCAGCAGCG
>NZ_JBFTNE010000140.1:0-15806 GCF_056397325.1 Cupriavidus sp. 05N39 | reverse complement strand
ATACTGGATATTCCCTTTCACATGCAGCATCGGCATGGAGACAAGCCATGTGCGTCAACTACGCGCCCGTGCAGGCGGCCGTTTTACGCGATGTCTTCGGCCTCACTTGTCCGGTGCGGGAATGGCCCCCCGAAACATGGCCTGACTACGTCGCGCCACTGCTCGTGGCGGACCACGACGGCCAGCGGCAATGCCTGGCCGGCACCTTCGGGATGGTCCCCAGGAAGCGCATTCCGCCCGGCGTCGCGAGGTTCGACACCACGAACGCGCGCTCGGAGTCGGTGGGTGAAAAACGGACGTTCTCGGCGGCGTGGAAACAGGGTCAGCTATGCCTGATACCAGCGCAGTGCTTCTATGAGCCCGACTACGCAACCGGCAAGGCGGTACGCTGGCGGATCTGGCTCAAGGATGGCGAGCCCATGGCAATCGCCGGCCTCTGGCGCGCATGGCCTGGCGAAGGCGGCCAGGACGTCTTCAGCTTCACCATGCTGACCATCAATTCGGAGCACCACCCGTTGATGCAACGCTTCCATGCGCCGGGCAAGGAAAAACGGATGATCGTGATCGTCCCGGGCACGGAGTGGGATGATTGGCTGACTTGCAGGAATACGGAACTGGCGCGCAGCTTCCTGCGCCCCTACGCCGCGGAAAAGCTGGCCGCCGAGCCCGCACCGCTGCCGCCGCGGATTGCGGCAGGATCTCCGGAGGCGTCAGCCTGAGCGAACTGCGTTTGCCCGGACTGAACAGCGTTCAGGAAATCTGATACCGGTTCTGCCGGCTGCGGGAATAGAGCCCGCGCGCGAGTTCCAGGATGTGATCGCGGTGGCGGTCGAATGCATCGAGCACGGCAGGCTCGTCCGGGCGCAATTCAGGGCTGAGGGTAGAGAGTACCGCGCGGTCCACCTCGAAGGCGATTTCACGCGAGTTGTCATAGCCCCAAAAACATACGCAATGCCTGGAAGGGTCGTAACTCCGGCTGGGATTGGGGAAATTGAGTGCCATGCATGCATCCTAGTCCGAATCGCGGGCATCCGTACGGTATCGAGGGCCCGGTTGCGCTATTTCGCCAGGATTCGGGGACGCGCCCCCCGGCAAGTCTGGAAAGGGGCGCTTTATCGCTGGCCGCGCATCGCGCGGGCTGCCCGGTGACGCGGCTTTGGCGAGACATTCTCGCGCCCGTACATTGAGCGACATATGCATCGGGAATACCAGATCTAAGCATCTTCTACTTGGCCCGCGAACGGCGAGACCGTAGCATTCCCAGGTCATCGGCTCATCGGCGCGAGGCATGCCAGCCAGCGCATGCGCCAGTACAACGATGTCGATTCGACACGGCAGGCGCGCCAACGCGGCCCGGCCGCCGTGCACCCGGACAGGACCGGCTACCAAAAAGCCGGCCGCCGGAAATCTGTACAAGGGTCAAGGGGTCATATGAAGATATTTAGCGGAATCAGCAACGGGTGGGCAGCGGAAACCGAGGCGACGGACGGAGGGATCTGGAAAAACACGATTGCCGCCGCCAGCCATGCGCTTGAGACCGTGGCGCTGGTCGAGCATGGCGTAGGCATGACGCTGAAGCTGCAGCGCAAGGTCCGCGCGCTACGCGAACGGCTGCGCACAACGCAAGCCGAACTCGATCGTTACCGCGACATGCACGCCCACGCCATGGAGGCGTTGCGTCAGACCGAAAGCATCGTGCCGCAGGACACGAGCCAGCTACGGGCGGAGGGCGAAGCCCTGCAGATGCGGCATCGTGCCTACAAGCTGCTGGTCGAGCACTATGCTCGCGCCGGCATCCCCATCGACCTGGCTGTCTTTGCCAGGCAACGCCGCCGGGTTCTCCAGCACATCCTGTTCCAGCAACGCCGGGGCGTGGCCGTCGCGCAAATCAGCGTGGACGATATCGCGTTCCTGCTGCGTTGAGCGACCGGCACCGATGAGCGGCGGGCTTTCGCCCGCGCTCCGCGCTGGCATTTTCAGCTTGCCGGCAAGGCGGCGGGAAAACCCGTTGTCATGCGACGTGAACCGTCTTCTCTTCCGGCCGGTTCATGTCGGCATCGACGAACATTACCCACTTAAATGATAATGCGTTGCATTTTCAATCATGCGCCTGCTTGCGCATCGATCGCCAGTTGCTGCGCAATAGCAATAACACTTCGCACTTGCCCGCCGCGGGCATCGTGCTGACGACGACCTACGTGCATCGCTGGCAGGCCCGCCGGGGCGCCGCGGGGATTCTTCTTGTAGAATTCGATATACTGTATATGCATACAGTAACCGAGGCGGCCCGCCCCCGAGTCCTTTCTCGCGGCCGGGGCGCGTCGTCAACCCCGTTCGCTGACGCCATGTCATTTGCCCCCCGCCGCATCGCCCACCTGGATATGGACGCTTTCTATGCGTCCGTCGAGCTGTTGCGGTATCCGGAACTGCGTGGCATGCCCGTGGTGATCGGCGGCGGACGGAATGCGGTGCCCGAGACGCTTGAAGACGGAAGCCGGCGCTTTGCGCGCCTGCGCGACTATGCGGGACGGGGCGTCGTCACCACCTCGACTTACGAAGCGCGCGCGCTCGGCGTTTTTTCCGCCATGGGCATGATGAAGGCAGCCCAGCTCGCGCCTGATGCCATTCTGCTGCCCACCGATTTCGATTCGTACCGGCACTACTCCCGGCTCTTCAAGGCGGCCGTCGCCACGTTCACGAGCCAGGTCGAAGACCGGGGCATCGACGAAATCTACATCGACCTGAGCGATGTGCCAGGCGAGCCCGCCGATATCGGCAGCCGCATCAAGCAAGCGGTTCGCGAGGCCACGGGGCTAAGCTGCTCCATCTGCATCGCGCCCAACAAGCTCCTCGCCAAGATCGGATCCGAGCTGGACAAGCCCGATGGGCTTACCCTCCTGACGCCGGAAGACATCCCGCTGCGCATCTGGCCGCTGCCGGTGCGCAAGGTCAACGGCATCGGCCCGAAAGCCACGGAGAAACTCGCCGTGCTCGGCATCGCCACCGTTGGCGACCTCGCCAGCGCGGACCTCGGACTACTGCAGACCCATTTTGGCCGCAGCTATTCCGCGTGGCTCGCCGAGATCGCGCAAGGTCATGACGAACGCCCCGTGGTCATCAGCTCGGAGCCAAAGTCGATGAGCCGCGAAACCACGTTCGAGCGCGACCTGCATCCGCGCCACGATCGCCAGGCTCTCGGCGAAGTTTTTACCGGCCTGTGCCAGCGCCTTGCCGAAGACCTGCGCGGCAAGGGCTACGTCGGCCGCACCATCGGCGTCAAGCTGCGCTATGACGACTTCCACACCGTCACCCGCGACCTCAGCATGCCGGTCCCGACCGCCGACGCCACCTTGTTGCGGCGCGCCGCCACCGAATGCGTCAGACGCGTTCCGCTGAACCGGAAGATACGGCTACTGGGCGTACGGGTGAGCGCGCTGACGCCAGCCGGCGAGTTGGAGTATGCGTCGGCGCCGGTCCAGGGAGAGTTGCCTTTCGGCGAAGACGAATAACGGTCGCAGCCGATAATCAGGCCGTCTGATAGTGCGGGCACGGGTCGCACCGGAAGGCGATGCAGGCCCTCGGCGCCTGTAGGACGGCAGCACGCCATGGCACGGACTTGTCACCAACGTGACTGAGTGCAAGCGCACAGAGGCGGAACTGCGGGAATTCGCGACAATTGAATTGCTGACACTGCCACCCAATCGACGGCATTTTCAACTCTGACCCGGCCGGACACTAACGTGCAGGCACGGCGGCAGCCGGTCCTGCCCAGGCTGCCGATGCCGCGTCGCCGACGATCCCGGCTGCGTCAGTCTGCCGGCTTCTTCCTGCCTCGCTGCTTCCCGGCGACACGCGTGCCGGACTCGTGTACCGCCCCGCTCGCGGAGCCAGTTGCCGTGCGCTTTCCGGTCGTCAGTACCTGCGCCTGTTTTGTGCCCTTGCCATATTTGCGCACCGAGCGCACGCCCTCGACCTGCATCARCAACTCAATGGCCGTCAGCAGGCGGTCGATATCCTCGTTGCGCAAGTCCTTGACCAAGCGAGCCACCCGAATGGCCACGCCAGGCGGGAGGATCTCGTCATTCGAGGGAGCGACAGCATCCTCCATGCTGCCGTCCAGCCACAGCCGAGGCAAGCCGAGCTTGGCCTCGATGTCGCGGGCAAGCCGTTCGCCGATGCGCTTCTTTCCGGCCTTGCCTTCCGACGAAAAAACTCGGGAGAAATATGAGGGTTCGCGGTCGACGCGGTCCGCGAGGCGTGCGATCGAGCCTCCGAACTGTTTCTCCAGCACTTGGGCCAGGCGTTGTTCGCGCGTATCTTGGATGTCCATCACTCATTAAACCCGCGCATTACCTCAAGGTAAATTTTCTTCTGGTACTGTAAATTTAGTGACTAAAAGGTAATTTACGGAGCAAGAGGACCTTTCGCTCCCTTCTCGGCGCGATGGTTCGGCGGGGTCGCGCGACACTGACGCGGCAAGCCACGGGCGCGTTGGCACCTTGGCGGCTTCCGTGGATCGAGGACCTGGACTCGCGGCCGGCAAGTCATGATGGTTACCAAGAAGGCTTGTCTTTATATTTACCTTTGGGTAAATTATCGGCGTTAACTTGAAGCGGTATCAGAACCCCGGCATTTCCATACCCAACGCCGGGCTGCATCGCGAGCGCCAGGGCTTGTGTCCGCGCCGGTCCGGCCTGGTTGCGCCCATCGGGGCGACCCCGTATGCCCGGCCATGGAAGTCACGGCCTGGCACCGCGCCCGCCCGGTCACGCCGCATTGCGCCACGGCGCCAAATCCGCGCACCGACCTCGTTGACCTCAAGCACCCACAGGCGAACGACCACGACAAAGGAAACCTCATGCTTATCGGACTTTGCGGCCGTCCCGGCTCCGGTCGAGACCTCGTCACCAGCTACCTGACTTCCGCGAACCACGCCTTCCTGACCGTCACGTTCGACGCCCCGCTGCGCCATATGATCCAGGCCTGCGCCGGCATCAACGACGCGCAGTTCGACGCGGCAAGGCGCAATGATGTCGTTCCCACGCTAGGGAAATCGCCGGTACAGTTGCTAAACGCCCTTCGCGAGTCCTGGATCCGTGCCCGCATGGATCCGGAAGTGCTGGTCAATCACTGTGCCGACGCGCTGGACCAGCTCGCCGGCTGCGATGTGGTGGTACCCGACGTCGCCATCCATGCCGAGGCCGAGTTCATTCATGCGCGCGGCGGCCGGCTGATCCGGCTCGTTTCGGAGCACGGGTACGGCGTTGAACCATTGATCCGGCCACAACTGTTCGACTTCCAACTGCGTGTCAGCGACAAACCCTCCGGCTTGTATGAGGAGCTGGATGCGATCGTGGGCAAAGAGGTGTTCGCGGAGGCTGGCGCGTGAAAGCCCAGCCCTGTCCCGCGTCGGCGCCGGAACCGCCAGCCAACTTTATTCGCAATTCGGTTAGCGCCTAGCTAACATGAAAGCGCAAGCAATCGCATTCAACAGGTAAGCGGCGCAGGCTCCCAACCCCGCCCGGGCATGTTGCGATCAGCAATCCACGCCGGGCTCCGGCGCACCGGCAGTCGACACGGCTGCCGCCTCCGTCCTGAGACTGGCGAGTGCGGTATCAGATCCAGCACGGCCCGATCGTGCTCGACGCGCCAGCCGTGCTCCTCTGGAGGTGCCAATCATGGTCAAGATTCAATTCATCGAACGCGACGGCCACCCCGAGTTCGCGGTGGTGCCCATTGAGGTGTGGGAGCGCATCAAGCACCGGACCGGAGAGTGGGACGATGGCACGCTGCCCGGCCACGCCGAGGCGCGGGAAGACGGCTTTCGGATTCCCGCCGCCATACTGGACGCCGAACTCGCCGGCGACAACCCGATCAAGGCCTGGCGCGAATACCGCCGGATGACCCAGGACGCGCTGGCAACCGCCGCGGGACTCAGCAAGCCCTATCTCAGCCAGATTGAGAACCGCAAGCGCGATGGAAGCGTGGAAGTGTTCCAGAGCCTGGCAGAGGCACTGCACGTGCCGCTGGATGTGTTGGTTGGGCGGGAGGGAAAATGAAACGCGCCCTCCAGCCGGCTCCACATTGCCGTTAGCCCGCATAGGAGATTGAGGCAATCGCGCTGGCCGTCACCGACGCCACCGATGGCAACTTCTGGACTCCGTCCAGTCCACTGACTATAACCGGTTCGGGGCTGAATCCGGTCCAAAGGAGGCGCAACCATGAAGCCGCAACCGTTTGTCGTAACACCGAGCGCCTATCCTCGTGCGCTCGATGTGGTGGGCGAGAAGATTACGATACTGGCATCAAATGCCGCCACGCAAGGCTATGAGATTTTCTTGCAGCAAGGCGATGAAGGCACCGGACCGCCACCGCACAGCCATGACTGGGACGAATCCTTCTACGTGGTCAAAGGCAGTGTCGAAATCAGCTACGGCGGCAATACCCTGGCCGCCACGGCTGGCACGCTCGTTCACTTGCCCGCAGGCACGATTCACAGCTTTCACTTTGGCCCGGGCGGCGGCGAAATGATTTCGGTCACCGGCCAAACCGGGCACGCGACGCGTCTCTTCACCGCAATCGACCAGGAAATTCCTCCGGGGCCGCCGGACGTCCCGAAATTGATCGCGATTGCGGAGAAATGCGGTGTGACGGTTGCGGGCTGATGGGCATGGGCGATCCGATGCCGGGGCGGGTCAATCACCTAGAGTCCCCCACCAACCGTTGGTCTCCTTGCCAGCACCACCCCGACCGGCACCTTAATCAGCACAACCGTCAGATTGCTACCGTACCCCGGGCCTTCACGACGAAGATTTTCAGTATTGTTGTGCAATGAGCAACTATGCGTTTCGCAAACTAGGGTTTATAGCCATAGGGCAAACCCCTATCATGCAGCCTGTTGCGGAGTCCCCAAATTTTGGCGGCTCGATGTCCCCTTTCAATTCATCATGAATATCCAACGTTTCGTTCTGATTGCCGCCACTGTCGCTCTGACCRGTGCCCTGTCCGCTGCTTTTGCATTGGCCAAGGCTGGCGAGTTCGATGTGCGCACTGATGGCGCACGGGCCGGCAGCTCCGACACGTACGCCGATGGCACAAGGGCCGACACGTTCGAAACGTTCCCGGATGGCGCAAGGTCCGGCGGGTATATGTCTTCGTCTTCTTACGGCGCTCCGTTGTAACCAGGAGATTTCGCCGGACTCCCCACTTCTGATGAAGGTGACAGCTTGGTTGTCACCTTTTTTCATTGAGCTCGGCGATCGACTGGGCAGGTAGCGCTTCGCCATCAACCGCGCCCGCGGCCCCTAGTTCTCCAGATCCGTCAGCCGCTTCGCCTGCACCACCTGTGAGTGGTAAACACTGAGCCGCAAACTTCCACGACGACGGCCAGCACGGTGCACGGTATCGAGACACGGCACATTGAGAAGATGATGTGGACAGCCGACGCCGCCGCGGCTCTTTATACACGGAACGCACGCAAGTCGGACGATGCCCTATGGCGCTGTCCTCCCGGCGCGCCTACAACGGAAGCACCGCCCCACAGGACCAACCATGGCACCGAGCGCGCCGGCGCCGAAGCTGGCCGACCTCTCCCCCAATGTGCTGTCAGAACGGAAAGCCGTTCCGCGCGCAGATGGCTGGCCTTTCGGGTTCACGTACAAATAAGTACCCCAGTCCGTTTGTTTTCCCCCTCCGCCGCCGCCACGTGGTGGCCGTTGCGTTTGGCGACGAGAGGCGGTGCGATTGTGAGGACCCGATGCGTGCCGTCATTCTTGAATCCGTACTGACCTGCCCGCACTGCGGCTTTGCCAAGCAGGAAACCATGCCAACGGACGCCTGCCAGTTCTTCTACGAGTGCAGCCACTGCAAGGCGCTCCTGCGGCCCAACTCCGGCGACTGCTGCGTATTCTGCTCATTCGGTTCGGTCAAGTGCCCGCCAATTCAGCAACAACGCGGGTGCTGTGGATAGAGATTGGCGGAAGATTCTTGCGGGCCGTGCCGCCGGCCGAACTGCTGTATGTCCAAGACGTCGACGATGGGAATGACCATATGACAATGCGCTGGCTTCTCGATAGCGTAAACGGGAATCTCGAATTGGACCCCACCGACCTCAAAAGCCTCGTGCGTCGGCAGCGCGTACAAGTCGATTGCCTGACACACGGCCGTAGCCAGGTTCGTCTCACCAACCACGGGCGCAGTTTTCTGGACACCATCGCCAAGAGGTGCTGAACGGCGGGCCTTCTGCCTTCACCTTCATCTGTGCGCATCACCGCATGCGGACTTCGTAAAGTGTGCCATTTCGTGGGACCGAACGTGGGGCCACTATGGGACCGGAGCGCCGACAATAAGTGAAAGGGCAATGTGCAGAGTGCAATGAGGCGATTGCTTCAAATCGCCTGCCAGGCCTTACGTAGCTTAGCTTTGCGTGTTGATACGGTGCGGAAATACGGGAAATAAAGTGAGGCGTACGAGTGATGCAAAAGAGGACTGTGGTGCGAGGGAGGGGACTCGAACCCCTACACCATTGCTGGCGTCAGGACCTAAACCTGGTGCGTCTACCAATTTCGCCACCCTCGCAGTCCCTGCGGCGTGCATCCCTGGCGGGAGGCCGCTGTGCTCGTTGATTTGCAGGCRGGCCAGGCAGCGATGGGGGTGATCACAAAGCACAAAAGCAAACAGGCGGCTGAAACTGCCCGCCTGGCTTTGTGTTACCCGTGCTGCCGGCGCACTTTGCGCATGCAGCRCAACGAGGCAGCGGATTCTAGCGCAAAGCGCCGCGGGAATCCAGCCCCCTCGTGCTACCTAAGGCATCCGGCTGGCCGTCGCCTCCGTTCAGCGCCTGGTTTTGATAAACGCCAGCACAAGCACGGTGGCGCCCGCCTCGAGCGCTGCGACAAAGTACAAGCCCGCCGAGAGCTGCCCGGTACTGGTCWTGAACCASCCGATCATGTACGGCGCMACGAAGCCTGCCAGGTTGCCGATCGAGTTGATCAGGGCAATCCCGCCGGCTGCGGCGGTACCGGCCAGGAAGGCYGASGGCARCGACCAGAACACCGGGAAAGCCGCCAGGATGCCGATGGAGGCAATGGTCAGCGCAATCAGCGCCAGTACCGCGCTGTGCAGCCACATGCCGGTCAGGACCAGTCCGGCAGCGGCCATCAGCGTGGCCAGCGCGCAGTGCAGGCGGCGTTCGCCGGTGCGGTCGGAGTGGATGCCGTTCCAGACCATGGCAAGCGTGCCAGCGATGAAGGGAATGGCGGAGACCAGGCCGATCTGCAGGTTGCCTTGTACGCCTAGCTCTTTGATGATGGATGGCGACCAGAAGGCGATGGTGGCGTTGCCGCTGACCACGCAGAAGTAGATGGCGGCGCAGATCCAAACGCGCGAGTTGGTGAAGGCGGCGCGCAGGGAGGAGTGCTTGGCGGGGTCGCGGTTTTCGGCTTCGATCTCGCGGGTGACGAGGTCGCGTTCGCTGGCGGTGAGCCATTTGGCGCCGATGGGCTTTTCGGGCAGGTACATCAGCACGGCGATGCCGGCGAGTACGGAGGGGATGCCTTCGATGACGAACAGCCATTGCCAGTTGGCAAGGCCGTCGACGCCTTCCATGCTGCTCATGATGAAGCCGGCCAGCGGGCCACCGATGACGCCAGCGATGGCGAAGGAGGTCATGAACAGGCCGTTGATGCGTGCGCGGCGCTGGGCCGGAAACCAGTAGGTCAGGTAGAGCACGACGCCGGGGAAGAAGCCGGCTTCGAATACGCCCAGCAGGAATCGCAGGGCGTAGAACTGCATCGGCGTCTTGACGAAGATCATCGCCATGGAGGCGAAGCCCCACAGGATGGTGATGCGGGCGAGCGTGCGGCGCGCGCCGATCTTTTCCAGCAGCAGGTTGCTGGGGACCTCAAACAGGAAGTAGCCGATGAAGAAGATGCCGGCGCCGAAGCCGTACACGGCTTCGCTGAATTGCAGGTCTTGCAGCATCTGCAGCTTGGCAAAGCCGACGTTGACGCGGTCAATCCAGGCGAGCACGAACAGGAAGACGAGGAAGGGGATCAGCCGTACCGCGATCTTGCGGTAGGCTTCATTGCGCTCGGCCGGGGTGTGGGCCGGGTTCTCCACGGCGACAGGGGCGCCGGTCATCACGGAAGACATCGGTGGTACTCCTTGGGTGTTGATTGACGGGGCCGCGCTGCTTGGTCGCGGCCCTCGGTTTTTTGCCTGCTTACCGCAACGCGGCTTCGATGGCGCCGGCTACCTGCAGCACGCGCGCGTCGCTTCCGTTCAGGCCGCCTACGCTCAGGCCAATGCCCTGCCCTGCCGCCAGCAACGGCAGCGATACCGCACAGCCGTCGAGGAAATTGAGCACGCTGGGGTTGCGCAGCACCAGGCCGTTGGTGGCGAAGAAGGCTTCGTCGCTTTCCAGCGCGTCCAGGCGCGGCGGGCGTACTGCCACGGTGGGCATCAGCCAGGAGTCGGCTTCGCGCAGCAGGCCGGCGGCGCGGGCCTGCATGGCGCGGCGTTCGGCCAGCAGTTCGATGTAGTCGGCCGCGCCAAGCTGTTCGCCGCGGCGGATGCGCATGGCGACGCGCTGGTCGTAGTCGTTGCCGCGCTCGGCCAGCAGTTGCTTGTGCCAGTGCCACGCTTCGGCCGCGGTCAGGCCGCCGCCGGCGTTGATCTGCGGCAGGCGCTTGAGTTCGGGGAAGTCGAACGGGATGATCCGCGCACCGAGCCGCGACAGCGTGGCCAGCGTTGCGTCGAAGGCTTGCGCCACCTCGGCGTCGAGGCCGTCGCAAACGAAATCGCGCGTCACCAGCAGGCGCAACCCTGCCAGCGGCGCTGGCCGGCTGTCCAGCGTTTCGCCGCTGACGATGGCGTCGAAGGCCGCGCAGCAGGCAACCGAGCGTGCCAGCGGGCCGGCCGAGTCGAGCGAGGTCGACAATGGCACGGCGCCGGCCAGCGGCACCCGGCTTGCGGTTGGCTTGAAGCCGGTCAGACCGCAGAACGCGCTGGGGATGCGGATGGAGCCGCCGGTATCTGTGCCGAGCGCGGCCACGGCCATGTCGAGTGCCACGCTGACCGCGCCACCCGACGTGGAGCCGCCAGCGATGCGCGCTTCGTCGAAGGGCGTGCGCGGCGTGCCGTAGTGCGGGTTCAGGCCGAGCCCGGAGAACGCGAACTCGCTCATGTTGGTGCGCCCGATCAGCACGGCGCCGGCAGCGCGCAGGCGTGCCACCACGGGTGCGTCGGCGCTCGCGGGGGCGCCGGCCAGCGCTTTCGAGCCAGCGCGGGTTACCTGTCCTTGCACGTCGAACAGGTCCTTGATGGAGATCGGCAGCCCGGCGAGCGGCGATGCCACCAGCCCCGCGGCGCGGGCCTGGTCGGCTGCGCGGGCCGCGGCGAGCGCGCCAGCGGCGTCGACTTCAAGGAACGCGGCGCCGCCGCCGTTGCGGTGGGCGTCGATACGGGCCAGAGCCTGCTCGGTCAGCGCAACGCTGGTGGTGCGGCCGGCAGCCAGATCGGCGGCGAGCGCGGCGATGGTTGGCAGCGCGGCGCTCATGGCGCCACCGCCAGGCATTCCACCCGATAGACATGGCGCAGCGTGCGCTTGCGTACCGGATCATGCAGTTCCACTTCGAAGGCTTCGCCGCTGCCCAGTTCGCCGATCACGGCTTGCGTGCCGCAGAACATGGCGGTGCCAGCCGGCAGCTTGTCTTCGCCGGTCAGGCGCCGGATCAGGTCGCGCGGGTCGAGCAGGCGCGTTACCAGGCCTTCCTGATAGAGCTCGCGCTGACCGTTGCGAGTGCGCCAGCAGCGCATCTGCAACTGGTCCCAGTGCGCTGCCACGTCGGCGAAGCGCCAGAGTTCGGTACCCAGGGGCTTGGCGCACATCTGCTTGGAGACGGTGACGTCGTAGGCTTCGACCTTGCGGTCGGTGTGGTCGGAGCCTACGCCGATGTACATCTCGTCCTTGGCCGCAAGCAGCACGAATTCGATTTCACCGGAGGAATCCTCGCGCGGCACTTCGAGCAGCGCGTCGGTGGTCAGCAGCGAGGCGGCCAGCGGGTAGAAGCAAGGCACGGTGGTGGGCGGCTTGACGCCGATCTCTTCGAGCTCGCGGATGTGATGGTTGACGGCGTCGGCGTCGCGGCCAGTCCAGCCGGCGATGATGAGGCGCTGGATATCGAGGACGAGTTCGCCCTCGCCGGCTACCTGGAAGTGAAGTGTCGGCATTTCTTACTACCTTATCTATTGCGGAGAAAATCGGTCAGATGGTCCGGATGATGTTCTTCCGGAATTCGTCAATGTGTTCGCGGATGGCCTCGCGCACCGCCGGTACGTCGCGCCGCTCGAGGGCGTCGATGATCACCCGGTGCTCCTGGTAGACGTTTTCCAGGTGCTGCGGGTCGGATAGCGAGAGAAACCAGAAGCGCGCCTGCTTCTCATGCAGGCTGCGCAGCAGGTCGGCCAGCACGCGATTGCGCGAGGCGGCCGACATGGCGGTATGGAATTTGAGGTCGAGCGCGGCGAGGCCGGCGATGTCGCGCCGCGCGATCAGGTCGGGAGAGCGGTCGACGATCTCGCGCATGGCCTTGAGATCGCTCTCGTGGGCGCGCTCGCATGCCAGCGTGGCGCACAGCACTTCGTTGGTGGCGCGCACTTCGATCATGTCGAGCACTTCATTGAGCGACAGCGGCGATACCAGCACGCCCTTGCGCGGCATGATCGACACCAGCCCTTCCACTTCCAGCCGGTGCAGCGCCTGATGCACCGGCGTGCGGCCCAGTCCGAGCAAGGCCGCGACCTGCGCCTCGTTCAACGGCTCGCCCGGCCGGAACTCGCAGGAAATGATGCGCCGCTTGATCTCGGCATAGGCATGCTCGCGCATCGCGGCGCCGGTCGCTGCCCGCGATGGCGGATCCGCATTGTGATCAGCGCCGCCAACCAGCCGGATCGGGTTCGACATGATGGTTCCTGCGTGTTGAAGTTGTTGTGATACTAGTCTGATATTTCACTGAGCGTCAACCCGTGTGGGCTGCGGGTAAACACTGAAAGCTGCGGCACCCGCATGGGCTGCCTTGTCATATTCTTGCGTCATCGCCCACCACGCTTCCATTCTCATATCGTCAGGAAAGCCTTACCGGGCAATGGTTCCCGGCAAATCGCGGAGATGCGTGCGGCGGAAATCCGGCAGCTTTAGCGGGGCCGCTATTCCCAACGAAAGCCGGGCCGAATATCATTGATGGCAATCAATAGAATCGATAATCGATACAGTCGTATATTGGTGCAATATGCATTCATCGTGGTGCAGGCTCCCASCGATGGTGCCGCCACGATCGGTACGACGACGACGCGGAACCCGAACATGACCCGGCAAGACAAGCAGGAACCCAGCAACGGATCGCCAGCCACCCTGGAAGAAAGCGGCGAAGAAGCCACTCGCGCGGACCCACTGTTCAACCAGTCGCTGGAGAAAGGCCTGGATGTCCTGCGGGCCTTCAGCGCGGTGCATCGCACGCTCACCCTGGCCGAACTGGCCAGCCTGACCGGCATGACCAAAAGCTCCGCGCAACGCACCGTGCATACGCTGGAGACGTTGGGCTATGTGGCCAAGCACCCGCAGACGCGGCGCTTCCGGCTGACGCCCAAGGTGATGGAGATCGGCTACAACTATCTGTCCGCGGATGCGTTGATCCAGGCCGCCAGCCCTTACCTGTCGCAGCTCGCCAACGCCAGCGGCGAGACCGCCAACCTGACCGAGCCGGTCGGGCTGGAGATGGTCTACGTGGCGCAGCTGATGACGTCGAAATACATCCCGGTGCTGACGCCCGTCGGCATGCGCATTCCCATGTACTGCACCAGCAGCGGCCGCGCGTATCTCAGCACCCTGCCCGACGAGCAGGTCATGGCGATGCTGGAGAATTCGGCGCGCGTGGCGCGCACGCCGGCCACGCTGACCGATGTGGCGGCGATCTTCGAGACAGTGGTGGCTTGCCGCAGGGTGGGCTATGCCTGCAACAACGAGGAGCTGTTCCTGGGCGATATGGGCGTGGGCGCGGCCATCGTCAACAGCCAGGGGCAGGCGGTGGGCGCGGTGCATGTATCGCCGCCCGCTAGCCGCTGGAGCATGGCCGAGGCGCAGAAGAAGCTGGCGCCGATGGTGATCGAATGCGCGTGGGCGATCTCGCGTTCGATCGCCCACTGAGATTGACGCGCGGCGGCGCGGGCGGCGCGCCTTAGCGCGCGTGCTCCAGCATCGCTTGCAGCAGCACGTTCGCCCCGGCCTCGATATGCTCGGGCAGCGCATCTTCCAGCTCGTTGTGGCTGATGCCGTCCTTGCACGGCACGAAGATCATGCCAGTGGGCGCACGCTGCGCCACGTAGACGGCATCATGCCCCGCCCCGCTGACCACATCCATATGCGGCAGGCCCAGCGCGGCGGCGGCGCGGCGCACGCTGTCCACGCATTCTGGCGCGAACACGCACGGCTCGAACTTCACCACCTGGCGGATCTCCACGCTCACCGCGCCGCGTTCAGCGATCTCCGCGAACGTGGTCCGCATGGCTGCGTCCATACGGTCCAGCCCCGCCTGCGACAGATTGCGGAAGTCTACCGAGAAATCCACCCGCCCGGGAATCACGTTGCGTGAGTTCGGCGTGACCTGCACATAGCCCACCGTGCCGCGCCCGTGCGGCGCCTCGGCCACGGCGATGCGATTGACCTCGTCGATCATGCGCGCCGCCGCCAGCATGGCGTCGTGGCGCAGCGCCAGCGGCGTGGGGCCGGCGTGGGCGTCCATGCCGGTCACGGCCACGTCATACCATTGCTGGCCGAGCGCGCCGGAGACCACGCCGATCGGCAGCCCGGCGGCTTCCAGCACGGGCCCCTGCTCGATGTGCGCCTCGAAGTAGGCTGCGAACATGCCGCCCGGCACCTCGCCCACGGGCTGCTCGCCGCGATAGCCGATCTGCTCCAGTGCCTCGCCTACGCTGATGCCGTCCAGGTCGTGCTGGGCGCGTATGAACTCCGCGCCGAACACGCCGGCAAAGGCGCCCGAACCCATCATCACCGGCGTAAAGCGGGTGCCCTCTTCGTTGGTCCAGAACGCCAGTTCCAGCGGCGCGCGGGTGACGATGCCCTGGTCGTTGAGCGTGCGCATTACCTCCAGGCCCGCCAGCACGCCGAAGTTGCCGTCGAACTTGCCGCCGGAGGGCTGGGTGTCGATATGGCTGCCGGTTGCCACCGCACGCGCATCGGGATCGCTGCCCGCGCGGCGCGCGAACACGTTGCCGACTTCGTCGGTACGCACGGCGAGCCCCGCTTCGCGGCACCAGCCGACCACCAGGTCGCGGCCCTGGCGATCCAGCTCGGTCAGGGCGATGCGGCACACGCCGCCCTTGGGCGTGGCGCCGATCTGCGCCAGGTCCATCAGCGATTGCCACAGGCGTGCTGCGTTGATGCGGGGAAGGTATTGCTGGTCCATGTCGGGAAGCCGGTTGGTTGGGAGACAGGCAGGGATCTCAGCAAAAAGCAGGCCATAGGCGATGCGAGTCCTCTGGTCCATGTTTCATACATGGCTAACGATGGAGAGGCCGCGCTGTACCGGCGGCCAGGATGGAAGCGGCACGAAACGCAACTGGCATGTGACTTGCTTGATTGCCTTCGTCTTCCCTTCCCCCACCCAGGAGCTTTGCCCGTGACCGTCTTTTCTTCCGACTCCGTAAGAAGCGTGAAACCCGGCCTGAAAACCTTCGCTGCCGCCGCTGCCATTGCCTCCGTCTCCCTGCTTGCGTTGCCAGGCACGGCG